>JAFRBA010000051.1 GCA_017405115.1 Kiritimatiellia bacterium | reverse complement strand
TCTCGACAATCCGGAATCGCGCACGGCAGAGCGTTTCGACAATATGCCGTGACGAGACACTCCCCTCGGCGGCAGTCTCCGGCTGCGGGCAGAGTCCAACTGCCGTGCTTGTCCGGATTGGTCTCACTCGCGACACCCCTGTGCTCTCCCGCGCAGCCAGGCAGCCGCCGCGGACAATCCCTTGCAGTCTGCGTGGGCGTTGCGCATGCCGCCGGGAAGGCTGGGCCTGCCCGCCGGCTCAGTGCTTCGCCGCTGGCTGGCCGACTTCCGCGTCCGGCTTCTTGGGGAAGAGGATGTCGGTGACGTCTGTCCCTGGATTCCATGGCTGGAGACGCGACTTTCCGGCCTGCTGGAGGCCCATCTGCGGCGAGCGGAATGATTCCGGCCCTCCTCGAACGCCGGGCGGTGGTCGTACGCAGCGTCCGCGCCTTCTTCGACGAACGTGGTTTCGTCGAGGTGGAGACGCCTGTGCGAATCGCAGCGCCCGCGCCGGAGGAACACATAGACTGTCCCGCGGCGCCGCTGGCGGACGGCGCGCCGGCCTTTCTCCGCGCCAGCCCCGAGCTGCAGATGAAGAAGCTCCTTGCCGCCGGGATGGACTGCATATACCAGATCGGGCCGTGCTTCCGAGAGGGCGAGCGAGGCTCGCGCCACAGCCCGGAGTTCACCATGCTGGAGTGGTACCGCCGCGGCGCAGGGTACATGGATATCGCGGACGACCTCGAGGGCCTGCTGCGCGCCGCCGCAGATGCCGTTGGCTCCGGGGATCGCTTCGCCGCGCCTTTGCGGCGCATGACCGTGCGCGAGGCATACCTCGCCTACGCCGGATGGGATCCCTGGGAGTCGTTCGACGCGGACCGGTTCGACTTCGACATGGCCACGAAGATCGAACCCGCGGTAAAGGCCTGCGGCGGCGGGGTGTTCCTGGCCGACTACCCAATTTCGGCGGCGAGTCTCGCCAAGGTGCGCGACGACGTGGCGGAGCGCTGGGAGTTCTACTGGGACGGCCTCGAGCTCGCGAACTGCTTCACGGAGCTCTGCGACTCCGCCGAGCAGGCCGCGAGGTTCGAGAAGGCCCGTGCCGCGCGACGGGAGCTAGGGGAGGCCGATTACCCGGTCGACGAGGAGTTCCTTGCCTGCCTGCCGCGGATCGGGTCCGCCGCCGGCGTGGCGCTCGG
Organism: Kiritimatiellia bacterium; assembly: GCA_017405115.1. Next base: position 13,911 of record JAFRBA010000051.1, on the reverse strand, counting down.
CATAGACCGGCTTGTGATGGCGCTGACGGGCGCGAGCACGATCGACGCGGTCCGCGCAGACGCGTGACGGGCGCTAGAATGCGGGGCGCATCAACGATGCCGCATATCCATTTTTGGGAAGACCGGCTTGGTCGCGGGCGAGGGCGATTTAGGCTTCCTTCGCTCTCCATTCGCGCATTGTGAGGCCGGTCTGGCGGCGGAAATACGTCTTCAGGTAGGCGGGCGAAGCCGCATAGCCGCATTGGGAGGGGATGGCGTCGATGGGAACGGACTTGTTGCGTAGCAGGGCGTAGGCTTTTTCGAGGCGAACCTTGCGGATGGCATTGAGTATCGAACTTCCGATATGCCGCCGGAAGAGCGTTTCCGCCAGTCGGCGGCAACATCCCATCTCTGCCGCCACGTCGTTCACCGAAAGTGCGCCGCAAGCCTTGGCGTTCACAAGCGCCATGCCCTTCGTGACGCGATGGTCGCGGAAGTTCGGATTGGTCGAGGCGCGTCGCACGATTCCCAGCGTGCCGTAGGTGATTCGCTGCGGCGGCTGTTCCGGATGCGCCAAGCGCCGTTCGAGCATGATGATGGCGTTTACGCCGGACTGGAAGAAGTCCAGCTGGATGCTGCTAAGGGCGGGCGTAAGCGACAGGCAGCAGCGTTCGTCGTTGTCCACGCCAAGTGTCGGCAGGTCAATGCCGACCCTAAGCTTGGCCTCGTCCGCCGCCGCGTAGAACGCCGCCGCCAGGTGGTCTGCCGCCAGGAAGCAGCCGCACGGCCGCCGCCGCGCGCGCAGCCAGGCGGCCAGGGCCTTTCGTCCCTGCATCGTGCTGGGGTCGGGTCCGGCATAGCTTGCGAACGACGCGCCTTGCGGAAGCGCAGCCTTGAACAATGTTCCCCGCTCCACGCTCCAACGCGGCTTCGACATGTCGCCAATGAAAGCGAAGTCGCTCAATCCCAGCCCATGCAGTTCCTCCACGGCAAGAACCGCCGGTTCGCGGCTGTTCTGGAGCGAGCAGTCGAGGTTCTTCCACACTCGCCGTGCCTCTCCGCACCCCATGAGGACGACGGGAACGTCGCCGAACGTCTGGCGATCCAGTCGAACGGACACCACCGACGGTTCGAGGACGCAGCCAATGGGATTCCACAGGAGCCTTGCTTTCCGCAGTTGGACGGCGGTCGGCTCGGCGGCGATCTGTTGAATCTGCCAGCCGCGCTCGATGGCGGCGGCATAGGCGCCGTTGATCCGCTCGCGATGCGAATGGAAACGGGGCTTTGCGAAAAGCAGCACGACTCTGGCGCCGATGTGTCTGATGCGATCCATGTTGTCGCGCACTATAGCATTTCCTTGCGGGAAGCGCAAGCCTGTTGCCCGATAGAGAATGTTTTTTCTGCGCAAATGGAAATCTGCACGTGCGAGGAATATGCTATAATAATTATTGAAGGAAAATGGTAGAAACTCAAAAGGAGCGACAGGAAAGGGATTATGGACAGAAGGTCTTTCATTGGTGGCGCGGTGATTGCCGTCGCGGGCGCGGCGCATCGTGCGCAGGCGGCGGCCGAGGTGTCGACCGTGCGGAGGGGCGGAAGGATACGGCAGTTCGTGGCGTCGTGCCCGCCATCGTCAAGCGAATACGGCAGCCGCAGGCCTGGCCCGCCGAGGGTTATGATCATCGGCGCGCATCCCGACGATGCGGACATCCTCTGCGGCGGCACGGCCGTGAAGCTGATGTCGCGCGGATTCAAGGTGAAGTTCGTGTCCGTCACAGACGGGCGCATGGGGCACCACCGCCTCTCGCCGGACGAAACGGCGAGGACGCGCCGTGCCGAGACGCTTGAGGCCGCCCGCCGCTTCGGCCTTGACGGCTACGACATCTACGGCTATCCCGACTGCGGACTCTATCCCGGCGACGACGCCCGGCAGCTGTTGGCGCGCAGGATTCGCGAGTACGAGCCGGATTTCGTCTTTACCCATCGCACATGCGACTACCATGCCGATCATCGCGCCACCGGCCAGCTGGTGATGGACGCTGGATACCTGCTCGGCGTGCCGCACTGGTGCGACGGCGTGAAGGCCCAGCGCCTCAGGCCCGTTATCCTGTACATGACCGACCCTTTCACCTATCCGAGGGAGATGCGTCCAGACGTGATGTTCGACGTGGGCGACTGCCTTGACAAGTGGTGTGACGGACTGGACGCGCAGGTATCGCAGTTCTATGACTGGCTGCCATGGGACAAGGGCGTGGAGGCGGAGGTGGCGGCGTTGGGCGACCGCAGCGACATCGCGAAGCGCAACGCCTATCTGCGCAAGTACTGGGCGTCGCGCAAGCAGCGCGACGCCAAACGCTTCGCCGCCGCCTGGCGCGAGGAATATCCGAACCGCCCCGTACCTGAATACATGGAACCCTTCGAGGTGAGCGAATACGGCCGGGCCCCGACGGAAGCCGACCTCAAACTGCTGTGCGGCTGACGCACAAGAAACATACAACCAAACCACTAAACCATCCGCCTTCGCCGCGACAAGCCAAACCACCAAACCACTTAACCACCAAACCACTTAACCTACAAGAAAGAGGTGCTGTCGATGACATCAGTTTCTCACTGGAAGCCATTTGCGGGAAAGCGTGCCTGCAACGGCACATGGCGGCTGGCGGCTTGCCTGGTCGCGTCCGCGTTCATTGTCCTGTCGGCTGGCGCGTCGAACTACTACCTGAAGCCCGCCGCGACGGACTGGAGCAATCCGGAGAGCTTCGCGCTTGACAGCGCCGACGGCGCCGATGCAACGGTCTGTCCGGGCTCGTCCGACATCGTCTACCTGCCGGCAAACAAGACCTGCTCGTTCACCGGTGGAACGGAGTCATTCAATGTCTTCGCCAACGTCCACACCGTAGTGCCCGATGTGGACGGCGGCGACGAGATAGAGATAACGGTAAGCTCCGGCACCAACGAACTGAACTGCGCCATCACCGGCTATGGATACGACAAAAGGAAAATTGATTCTTATTACCAGTGCCTTGTGACCAAGAAAGGCGCAGGCGCGCTTGCGCTTAAGTCCGTGGACAAGCATGGCGCGGAGGGGATTAGTTCTGACTACCTTTGCTGCTTCATGGTGGAAACGGGCGATCTCATAATGCCGCAGAATCCCGTGACGACTACAGTGTACGCCGGCGCGCTGACCGTAGCGGCGGGGGCCAGGTTCTTCCTTGCGCCTACTGTCGACACCAGCTTTCACAACGGACTGGGCTTGGTGGGCGGCCTTCACGGAGCCGGCCTTGTGACGAACGACAACGCCGCTGCGGCTGTCTTGTATCCAATCGGCTATGCGAAGGCCGGGGCGATTGAAGACGTGCCCTTCTCCGGCAGGATAGACGGCGCCGTGCACCTAATGGCCGCATCCGCCGACCTCGTGGGAACAAACTCCACGTTTACGGGGTCGGCCTACGCCACATACGGACAGGTGAACAACGTGCCGGAAGAACGATATGGAATGAGGGTGCGCAAGTTCGGCAAGACAGGCCAGCCGTCGTCAATCGGCTCCGGCGATATAGTCGGCGCCGGCCTTTACGGCGGCTACATCCTCTACACAGGCGATGACGACGAAGATTGCGACAAGAAGTTCTACTTCGATTCGATATACAACAACAACGTGCCGCCGAGTACTTTGGACGCGGGGCACCACGGCGGTCTGCGCTTTACTGGAACGTGGACCGGAAAGTCGACCTATTCGCAGGCCAAGTACTACCAGAACAGACTGGTGCTGACGGGGTCCAATACCGTTCCCTGCGTCATTGACGCGCCGATAAACAGCTGGCGATATACAAGTGGTTGTCCGCAGCTTCCGTTCCACGTGATGAAGCGAGGAACCGGCATATGGGAGCTTTCCGGCAACGCCAAGAACTCTACCAACCCCGGCGCGACTACCGTCGAAGAGGGCACGCTCCGCTACGATTCGCTCGCGGAGGTCGGCGAGAAATGCTCTCTCGGAATGGCGACGAACCTGCACGAGTTCGCCACCGGCAACGTTTCGGAGATTCCCGAGATCCCGTTCGCGATTGTCCTTGGCGGCAGTAACACGACCGGGCGGCTTGAATATGTCGGCAACGAGAAGTTCAGCAACAACACGCGGCACATCGGGCTTGCCGGTGCAGGCGTTCTCGCCAGCACCCAGACGAACGTCGCGTTCAACGGCGTTGCCTCGTACGGAGAGGGCGCCCGCACGCTGATACTGGACGGCAGTCGGTCCGGCGGCATCGACTCGATGCGCAACATAACGAACGGGCAGGGTGTCGTATCTGTCGTGAAGACGGGATCTGGCACCTGGACGCTCGGAGGCGAACTGTCGTTCTCCGGCGAGCTGGTGGTTTCAAACGGAGTCCTTGACGTCATCGCGTCCGACGCGCTGTTCAGCTGGTTCCGCATGACCATCAAGGATTGCGGCGCGACAGATGCCGTTCCGCGCCTCTACGAGCTTGCGCTCTATGATGCCAACGGCAAGCGCCAGAACATCGGCCTCAAGTGCAACCGGCTGGTCGAGCCCGGCCCTAACACTACGATCCGCGCCTGGAGCACCATGCTTGACGCCCCGGAAAACCTAGAGGCCGGCTGGTTCATGTTCGGGCAGAAGGACACAAGGTCGTATTGGCAGACAACTTGGACATCGGGCTCGTTCAACATGGATCGAGACGTCACGGCAATATTCTCGGATACTGGCTCATATGATGCCGATAAACTCAAGAAATACTGTCCGGGCAAATATCCGCAGTACGAGGAATATTGCCCGTACACCCAGGGATGGTGCTGGGCTCCGCGTGACGGTTCAGCGCAGATTCCGCGTCTGGACAACGAAAGCACGTGGTTGCCAATAACGATGCATCTTACGAACGGGACGCCGGAGATAGTTGCCTACGACATGGTCGGATACGCTTCGTCGCCAGGAACAAACATGATTACGCGCTGGTCGTTCGACGGCAGCGTGGATGGCAGAACGTGGGAGACGCTCACCAATGTTGACTTCACGGCGGAATACATGCAGGTTCCCAGCACAGGCTGGTACTCGACAAAGAAAACGACTGCCATTCCCGGTCGCTCATTGGCGGCGGGCGAGGGCTTTCCTCTGCGCGGGCGCGGCACTCCGTCGGCGGTGTCGCCGCTTTCCAACGTGAGCGGAGTCTACGTTGCGCCGGGGGCGACGCTCAAGGCGTACGGCACGGTCGTGCTGCCGGCCATCACGCTCGATCCTGCCGGCATGGGCACGCTGGACGGATTCTCTTTTGCCGAGAGCGGCATGTTGAACGCGGTCGGTGTGCCGGACGGTTCGCAGCCGATCGAGCTCCCGTTCGAGTTCGCGAACGCGACGGGCGTAGACAACATCGCGAACTGGAGCGTCAGGATCAACGGACGCTCCAGGCGCGGATGGAAGATAGAGCGCAGAGGGGACAAGTTCCTTCTCGTGCCGCCGGGCGCAGTCATAATTGTGAAATGACGCGGACAGCTGTCCGCATGCAATGAATATGGCGACGATGCGATTGTTCTGCATGGCTCTTCCCGTCGCGGCGGCTGCGGCCGCCTTCGCTGGCGAAGTCGTATACGACGCAAAGGCGTCGCGCGAGACGGTGGCGACGCTGGTGAAGGAGATGGCGAAGCGCTCCGCAGGGGACAACACGGCCTACGTAAGGGACGTGGCGTACTATCCAGAGGGCACGGCCATGGACGCCGAGGGGCTTGCGAAGTGCAGGCTCGACTTCCGCTATCCGAAGGGGGCGCGGGGCTTCCGCACGCTTGTCTGGCTGCATTCGGGCGGCCTCGAGCACGGCGTGAGGCACTGGGTTGCGCTCGCCGACACGAACATCGCGCAGGCATGCGTCTCCTATCGGTTTCTCGGCAAGGAGGCCAAGTCCGGCACCGACTGCATAGAGGACGCGGCGGCGGCGGTCGCGTGGGCCGTCAGGAACGTGCCTGAGTACGGAGGCGACCCGAAGCGCGTCTACGTGGCCGGGCACAGCGCGGGCGCCTACCTTTCGATGATGGTGGGGATGGATCCCCGCTGGCTCGCGAGATGGGGGCTCAAGCCGACCGACCTCGCCGGCATAGTGCCGATATCGGGCCAGACTACGGCGCACTTCAATGTCCGCAAGTACGCCGGCGACGCGGATCCGCAGTACCAGCCGAAGATAGACGACCTTTCGCCGCTGCGCTACGTCGGCAAGGACCTGCCTCCGATCCTCTCGATCTGCGGGCAGCCGCCGTGGGAGTGGAAGGCGCGGGCGGAGGAGAACCGGTTCCTGATCGCGTCGTGCAAGGCGTTCGGGCATCCCAACGCGCGCTATGTGGAGCTTCCGTACGCGAACCACCACCGCGCGTGCTCGTGCGGGCTTCCATACCTTGAGCTGTTCATCCGCGATGCGCTGCCGGACGATCTTGGGGAGAAGTGAGAAGGAAGAAGTAAGAAGTGAGGAGTGAGGAGCGAACCATGAGAAGATACGCCGTCATTGCAATAACCGTGCTCGGCCTTTTCGGCGAGGCTTCCGCCGCGCCAAAGATCGCGAAAGGCGACGACAAGTACGCCGAGACGGCGAATCCAGAGGCGAAGAACAGGAAGGTCTCGTTCGTGTCGAAGGTGCACGAGCCCGGGCTCCCTCTCAGATACTCCACGTATCTCATGAAGGGAACCGACGCTTCCGCCGCACCGGTGTTCGTCATGATGGAGCAGGACGAGAACGCCACTCCTCCGAAGATGGAGACGTTCGCCGCAGAGGGCCTGATTCCTCCGGGGCTCGTCGTGTTCGTCATGAACGACAGCCTGATGCCGACGGTCAAGGGCGGATTCCCCCGCTACATGCGCGGCGAGGCGTTCGGACGGGCGGGGCGTGGATTCCCCAGCGTGCTGATTGACGAGCTCATTCCTGTCGCGGCGAAGTCGTGCGGCGTGACGGTCTCGAATGATCCCGACATGCACTTCATAATGGGCAGCTCCGCAGGCGGCGGGGCGACGCTGAACGCGGTCTGGTACCGCAACGACTATTTTCGCCGCGCCTACGCGGCCAGTCCATCCCTTGACGCCCTGCGCGGAGGCGAGGACATTCTTCGGCTCATACGCATGACCGAGGCGAAGCCGCTCAGGATATTCATCTCGACGGGCGACAGGGAGCCCGACCGCACGGGCGGCGACCTGTTCTACGACGACATGCAGCTGAGGACCGCGTTCGACTTCGCCGGATACCCCTGTGAGCTGATGTACTTCCCCACGGGCGGGCACAACGCCGGCGTGGGCGACGTCGGCATGCTGCGGCGCATGTTCGCGTTCGTCTGGAAGGACTGGCGCACCACGAAGATCGTTCCTCCGCGCAATCCCGTGCGCGTCGCGTCGCTTGTCGCGGACGGAACAGCGTGGGCGGAGTGCAAGGCGTCCGTTCCGGCGAAGAGGAGCGTCTCCGCCGCGGGCGGCGTCTATTCGTGCGACGGCGGGAGGATCGTGTTCACGAAGGGCGGCTCGTCAAGGCCTGTCGCCGAATGCTTCAGCAGGGTCGAGGCGATCTCCCTGTCGTCCGACGGCTGGCGGCTCTATGTCGTGGACGCGTCCAGGCGCGACATCTTCGCCCTGACGGTCGAGCCGGACGGCTCGCTCGGCTTCCCGTTCCAGCTGGCGCCAATACGCCTCGCCCACGACGCCACGCGCCTCTCCGCCACCGACCTGCTGACGCTCGAGAACGACCGCGTGCTGGCGGCGACGGAGCTCGGCGTGCAGAGCTCGCTTTCGTTCGGTGCACTCGACGTCGTGCTGCCGCTGCCCGGCGACCTGCCCGTCGACCGCATCTGGATGGACGGCAGGACGCTCTACGCGCTGTCCGGGCGGCGCGTGTTCCGCCGCGAGCTGCTTGTGGCGGCGGCGCGGGACGACGTCATCACGAAGCCGCTCAGCGCATACTACGCCATTCCAGGCGAGAACAAGTACAGCGACCACAGGCCCCAGTTCGAGGCGGCGTACAGGACGCTGAAGCCGGTCGTCGTCACGAACCGCATCCAGGTGGCGGCACCCGCGGAGGCCTCGGCCGCGGCTCCTGTGGCCGCCGCGGCCCCAGGACCCGCTCCGAAAAAGGCAGACTTGCTCGTCGTGTCGGAGGCTACCGTGGCCTACCGGACGCCGCGTACCAGTTGGCTCGGCACGAACTTCTGCGTTGCCGCCGCGCAGGACGTCGCGCGCGTTCTGGGCAAGGCCGTGGGGCGCGAGATCGCCTGCGTCAAAGAGGAGAGCCTGCCCGCCGGCGCGAAGAACGTCATCTACGTCGGCGACACGGTGGCGGCGAAGGCGGCGAGGCTCGACGTCTCGGCGCTGCCTGCGCAAGACTGCCTGCTCAGGTGCGACGGAGACCGCGCCTTCATCGCCGCGCGCACCGGCATGGGCGTAAACAACGGCGCGGTCGAGTTCCTGCAGCGCTTCGCCGACTTCTTCTTCGTGTCGTTCTGGGGCGGCGACGAGCCGGTAACGCGCAACCCCGCGCTCGTGATCCCGAGGCACGACGCCAGAGTCACGCCGGCAATCCGCAACCGCAGCATGTACAGCGGCTCCGTGCCCGACGGCCAGAAGGCGTATCGCCAGCGCGTGCGCCTCCAGCCGGATGGCTTCGGCCGGCGCATGGAGTTCATGCGCCGACAGAGGCTCTTTCTGATCAACGCCGAATGCGACGACCTCGACCGCGTCTCGGCGCAGACGCAGAGCTGCCACAGCCAGTTCGACTACCTGCCTGCAGAGCAGTACTTCAAGGACCATCCCGAGTACTATTCGATGGGCAAGGACGGCAAGCGCCACGGCACTCCGAACCGCGGCAGCCAGCTGTGCTTCACGAACCCCGACGTGCTTGAGCTCGTCTACCGCTCGATGGTCGGGTTCATCGAGGCCGACCGCAAGGCGGACCCGGTGAACTACCCGAAGATATACGACTTCACGCAGATGGACTCCTGCCGCATCCTCTGCGAGTGCCCATCCTGCAGGGCGGTGAAGGCCAAGTACAACCGCGTCAAGGGCGGATACGCCGAGGGCGGCGACACGGGCCTGCAGCTGGAGTTCGTGAACAAGCTCGCGAAGCGGATCGCGGCAAAGTACCCGGACGTCGTCATACGCACGTTCGCCTACGTCTCGACGGAGGAGATCCCGGACGGCATCCTGCCCGAGAAGAACGTCATGATCTGGCTGTGCGACCTCTACAGTTACTCCGACCATGAGCGTCCGCTCGGCGAGGGGCCGCTCAACAAGAAGCGCGGCGATCTCGTCGAGGGCTGGGCGAAGCTCGTCCCCAACATACAGATGTGGGACTACATGCTGACCGGCCCGCAGCGCGGCGGGTCCTTCCCCGAGGTGAACGCGCGCGCGCTGGCGTCCGACGCGAAGCTCTACCGCCGGTGCGGAATCCAGCGCGTCTTCCTCGAGGCCAGCTACGGCGGCGCGGCGTTCTGGGACCTCAACGCGTTCCTCGCGGGCCAGCTGTACTTCAACCCCGACGCGGACGTGGGGAAGGCCCTAGACAGATACTGCCGAATGTACGGCGCCGCGGCGCCGCAGATGCGCAAGGCCATCGACTATCTCATGGCAAGGATGGCCGAGGCGCCACCGCCAACGCACCTCGAATGGACATCGCGGAGCCTCGCGTGGCGCAACCAGGAGACGTTCACGGAGCTTATGCGCATGCTCGAGCCGGTGTACGCCGCGCAGACCGTGCCGTCCGTCAGGGCCCGCGTGGCCGACGTGCTGCTCGAGACGTGCCGCGAGCTGCTGCCAGCGCTCAAGTCCGACGACTCGAAGTCCGCAGAGTACGCGCGCGTCAGGGCGGATTCGCTCGAGTACCTTGCGGCGTACCTGCCGTATTCGGTGCTCAGCCAGAAGGAGCGCGACACCCTGAAGGACGACTTCGAGGGGATGCTGGCGATGCTCGAGGCGGACTTCACCGACAAGCCTGAGGTCTTCAAGGGCGTGAAGCGCTCGGACATGGTCGCCATGGACTACCATTCGCTCGACCCCCGCTCCCGCCAGCAGAAGGTCGTCGCCGACGAGAAGTCGCCCGTGGGCCACGCCTGCTGGTGGGGTGACGGCACGCACCAGGAGTCCATCACCGGCGGAATCTACGACACCACCACTTGCGAGTACCACGGGCGTTTCAGCGCCAAGCTTGCCGCCGACGCGTCATGCTACGCCTGGTACCGCATGGGCGTGGGGTCGATAACCAAGAGCAGCATACTCTACCTTACGAAGTCCTGGGTGCCGAACTTCGGCCTTGGCAGGCTGTACCGCTCGTGCGACGGTATGGACGACGTGAACAACTGGGAGGTCTGGGCGAGCGTGCGCCGCGGCGACGACGAGAAGCTGCTCATCGACCGCGTGCTGCTGCGCCGCGTTCCTGCGAGCACGAAATGAACCAGGGAATGGGAGCTGCGCGAAAATGAGGGCGATAGGCTTTTCGGCGGCGCTGGCCGCCATGCTTGCATGCGGTTGCGCGACGACGCCCAAGGGCGCCTGGGAGGGCCGGCGAGTGGCCGTCCTGGGCGACTCGATATCGGATAGCAGGATCGACTGGTGGAAGCACTGGTGGAAGTGGGTCGGGGAGGAGCTTGGCGCGGAGATGCGCGTCTACGCCGTGAACGGGCAGACATGGGCGAACGTGCCCAAGCAGACCGACGCGATGGCGGCGGACTCCGGCGGCGACGTCGACGCGATACTCGTCTTCATCGGCACCAACGACTTCAACGCGAACGTACCGCTCGGCTCATGGTGGAGCGAGACGGTCGAGACCGTCGACTGCAACGCCAGGAAGGCGAACGTCAGGCACAGGACGCCGGTCTTCGACGCGAAGACGCTGCGCGGACGCGTCAACATCGCGCTGGACAGGCTAAAGCGCGACTTCCCCGACAGGCAGATCGTGCTGATCACGCCGATCCGCCGGGGCTTCTTCAGGTGCGGCGTCGGCAACGTGCGCCAGGCCGATTCCTACGCGAACGAAATAGGCCTATACCTCGAGGACTACGTCCGCGCCATCCGGGAGGCGGGCGACGTGTGGTCGGTTCCGGTCATAGACGCGTATTCCGAGTCCGGCCTGCTGCCGGCCATGCCGTCCTTCACCGACTGCTGCAACCGCGAGAGCTCCGACCGCCTGCATCCGTCGACCGAGGGCTGCCGCCGTCTTGCGCTCACCGTCGCGGCGCGGCTTCGGACGCTGCCGCCGACCTTCCGCGGCGGTGCCAAGGCAGCCGGGCCTGCGTCCTTCAAGGTGATGTCGTACAATGTGCGCCACTACGAGGGGTCGGACGGCAAGGTGGACGTCGCGCGCGTCGCCCAGACGATCAACAGGGCGCGGCCGCGCTATGCGGCCCTGTGGGATGTAGACGTCAACTGCAGCCGGACGGGCGGCATCGACCAGGCTGCGGAGCTCGGGCGGCTGACGGGGATGACGCCGACCTTCGCAAAGGCGATGGCGCCGGCAGGCGACGGCGAGTGCGGAGTGCTGCTCCTTTCGGAGCCTGCGCCGCTGTCGGTGCGGCGGCTGCCGATTCCAGGCGCGGAGCCGCGCGTGCTGCTCCTGTGCGAATTCGCGGACTGCTTTGTGGGGACGGCGAACCTGGCCGCCGCCGACGAGGCTGGGCGGCTTGCGGTGACCGAGCTGATACGCGAAGCGACGGGGAGCTCTGAGAAGCCGGTCTTCATGGCGTGGGACGGCTGCGTAGACGTGGATTCTCGCCACGCCGACGGCTGGACGGTGAAGCCGCACGAAGTGTCGGGCGAGCGGCCGGATTCTTCGCTTCGGCGACAAGGTCCAGAGTGGTGCGCCACCATTCGCGCAAAAGGCTCTTGAAGTGTTCAAGAAGACCCGCATCGGGCAGGAGTTCCGGGCGTGAAGAGCCGACGACGCCCACTGCTCGTTGGTATTTCCACAGTTCGCCGATGTATTCGAGACGAGATTCCGACGGGATGACTATCGGGGGAAATCCAGCAGACAAGACAGGAATGTTCGCCAAGAGCCTCGCAAGACGTCCGTTGCCGTCGAAGAAAGGATGTATTCGCACGAAAGACACATGGGCGAAAACATATGCCGCAAGAGCCTCGTCCTGAGTCTTGACATTTTTGAGCGACTTGTTGAACGCCTTTATCCAATTCCCCATCAGCCAAGGCGTGTCGTCCGCCCTTGCGTATGGCATATAGACGCTCTTGCCGTCTTCAACCCCGTACGTGCCGTTGTCCTCGCGTTTCCACGCGCCGACTGGACGGTATATGTCTCGTGTCTCCTCTCCGACCACTATGCGATGCAAAGAGAATATGTCGCCTTCGGCAATCTTCTTCCTGCCGATGAGCGATTGGACGAAATCCACCCCCTTTGCGTGCGACACGACGTCCTGATGGTCTTTCAGCGGCTTTCCCTTTACGGTCAGTCCATATTCCAGCACGGCCATTGTATCGCCAAGCGTCAGCGTGTTGCCCTCGATGCCGGTCGAGTCGTGAGTCCAGACAGCCTTCAGCTGCGCAAGAAGTTCGCGTTTGCGCGTTTCGGAAATGCCGTCAAGGAAGCTCTTTCGGGATGCGTCATGCGTATTCATGAACGACGCTACTGCGTTATGCGAGACTGCAAGACCATGCCGCAAGGCCATTTCCGTCGCGATTGTCCGAATGCTCGCGCCTTGAGCCCTGAGTTCCTTGATCTCAACTTCGTAAGGTGCTAGTTTTGATTGAAATGGCTTGCCGCCTGTAACAACTCTCTTCCTCATAACGCTTACATTGTACCAACTTATCCCTGCCGTTGTCAATGGCAAAGTTGTGACACATTTGATCCAGGCGTGCCGTATGTGAACTCCACGCGGCTGCCGCGCTTGATTCTCGCGCGGCGGTTTTGGTATAATTTTGCCGTTTTCGGGCGGAAAACTGCAATCGCGGCGGACTGCCTGGGGGCAAGACATAGTTCGGGAGCGGGCAAGTAGCCAAACTGGCCTACAGCATCTCCGCCCGACGGTGATCTGCGCCGTCCCCGACAAATTCCCGCGAAACGCGGCAATCTGATATAATACCGCCTGCAGCATGACTGACTTCCTGACAAAACTCTGCCTGGCGGGCGCGGCGGTTCTCTTCGCCGCGTGGCTGGTGCTGAAGAACAAAGGGCGCATCGCCCGCGCGGCGGACGAGCTCTCGGCGATTCCGTTCCGTCGGCACGCGCTGTTCCTCGCCTTTGTCGCGGTTGCAGCAATCTACGGCGGCGCGAAGAACGGCACGAACGAGCCGCCGCAAGGCGCGTCGCCGCCGATGTTGATGATGGGTGCAACGCCTGCCCCAGCGCCGCTGTTCAGCTCCGCGTCAGTGACGACCAACGGGACGTGGGACTTCTCGGCGCCGCCCGGCGCCACGGTTCACGAGCGCTGGCGCCTGCGCGGCGCGGCGGACGATTGGTTCCCGCTTTTCCCCGCAGGGTGGTCGTTCGCCCTCGGCGACACGTCTGTCACGAACCTCAGGGTGTTCTCCCGCGGCAAGTCGCGCCTCCCCGATGGCACGGAGATTTCTCCGCTTCCCGCGACGCTCGGCGTCGTGCCGGAGGTGAACTGGCAGCTCCTCGGCTCCAACTCGCCGAGCCTCTTCTGGCATTCGCTCTCATCCGACGGGTCGCTGCTCCTCACATGGCAGAACGTGCTCCTCCACCGCGCGGCGACGAACCCGGTCTCCGTGCAGGCGGAGCTCCGCCCGTCCGGCGGCGTCACGTTCCGCTACGACCTCTCGCGCCTCGCCTCCGACGAGCCGATTTCAGATGTCGCCCCCGCCGCAGGAGGAGTCGTGCCGGACGCCCTGCTCTCGCGCGGCGTCACAGGCGTCTCGTTCAAGTCCCGCGACGAGGCCATCTGCGACGAGGCGCGCGCGGCGTTTGAGGCGTCGCTTGGGGAGTTGGATCCTTACTCGTTCCC
>JAFRBA010000050.1 GCA_017405115.1 Kiritimatiellia bacterium | reverse complement strand
CACGCAGCTCCCCGCATTCTACACTCTCAATTCTCAACTCTACACTCCGAAGGCTAGTATGCCCCCCCCCCCCGGTCAAAATCGCAGCATTCGCGCCATAGGCGCGCTCTGCGGCGTTCTCATGGTTGGCGAGGGCAAAAAGACCATTTTCAAGCGACGCGCTCCCAAGGCCGTCTACGCGGCTCTGCGCACACTCTCTCAGTGCAGTTCTATGGTCTTTTCGCATCATCTTCTTTGTGCAATGTTGGCACAGTATACCAAATATTCTTGTCGCCTGTCAACCCCCGGAGAACAACTGGAGTTTACCCATTTTTTGATACGGCTCGTTTGGCGGGCGAAAAAAGCGCGGCAACCGCCCGCCGTTTTCGGTAGAATACCGACTTGCAAAACAAACAAGACAAGGGGTGCGGCGCATTCCCTCGCTCAAAAAATGGGTAAACTCCAGCTTGAGCGATGCTTGACCACGGATCATTCGTCAAGCGACCCCTTGTAAGCCACGCGGCGGACCTTGCCGATGGAAGTGCGCTCAAGCGGCTCCCTGGAGACGACCCACTTCCTGACCCGCTTGTAGTCGGCGAGCTCCGCGCACTTCTCTGCCGCGCGCTTGGCGGCGACCTTCTCGACCTCGGACCAGTCCGGCATCGTTCCGCCGTTGTTGCCCTTGAACCACTCCTCGTTGGGGTAGATTATCGCGCCGACCTTCTCGCCGGGGTCGCCGCCGTGCGTGTAGCCGATGACCACGACGTCCTGCACGCAGGGCTCCTTGGCGATCATGATCTCGACTTCCTCGGGGTAGATGTTCTTGCCCTCACGGTTGACGATCAGGGCCTTCTTTCGGCCGCGTATGGTGATGAAGCCGTCCTCGTCCATCGACGCCAGGTCGCCCGTCCGGAACCAGAGCCCCCCCTTCCCGTCCTCGTCGAACGCCTCCGCGGTCGCCTCCGGGTTGTGGTAGTAGCCCTGCATCACTATGGGGCCCTTGACCTGTATCTCGCCGACGCCCGCCTCGTTTCTGTCGGCGAGGCGCACCTCGATCCCGCCGATCGCGGGTCCGATCGTGCCGGCCTTGATGACCTCCGGCGGGCAGACGGAGACGATGGGCGAGCACTCGGTGAGGCCGTAGCCCTCGAGGAAGCGCACGTGGATGCGCTTGAAGCTGTCCATGACGTGGCGCGGACACGGCGCGCCGCCGGTGATGAAGAACCTGAGGCGGCCGCCGAGACGCAGCTTCACCATGTGCATGACCGGACCGCGCAGGCCGATCTTCATGAGGAACCTCGCCGCCCTGGACTTCGCAAGGCCCGACTCTATCTTGTCGTGCAGCTTCTCGGCGAGGAGCGGCACGGCGCATATGACGGTGGGCTTCAGGTCGTGTATGTCCTTCCCGACGGTCCGCAGCGACTGGCAGAAGCTCATCGACGCGCCCTTCATGAACGGGGCGACGAAGTTCGCCGAGAACGAGAACGCGTGGAAGAGCGGCAGCACGACGAAGAACGAGTCGGAGGGGCCGACGGGGGCGCCGAAGCTCTCGTAGGCCCCCTCGAGGTCGGCGACGAAGTTCGAGTGGCGCAGCATGGCGCCCTTCGGGCGGCCCGTCGTGCCGGACGTGTAGATTATGGACGCGATGTCCTCGGGTCTGGCGACGTGCGAGTCGTACCAGGCGCCGCCGCCGGAGACGCGCAGCGACTCGTAGCCGGCCACGTCTATGCGGCCCTCGATCTTCTGCCCCGGGTTGATGACGCCGCCGACCACCACGATGCCGCGTAGCGACGGCAGACGCTTGGCGATGGACATCAGCATGCGCAGATGGCGCGGGTCGGTCGTCACGACGCGGGCCTCGGCGTCCTTCAGTATGTACGCGACCTCGTCGTCGTGCAGCTTCGGGTCGATCGGCACGACGGACGCGCCGGTGCCCGCCTGGGCCAGGTACGACTCGATCCACTCGGGCCCGTTGCCGAGGATGATCGCGGCGTTCTCCGCTCCGGGCTTCAGCCCGAAGCGGACGCCGTAGCCCTCGGCGACCTCGCGGACGCCCCTGAGCGTCTCGCCGTAGCTCCTGACGCGCCACGCGCCGCCGGAGAAGAACCGCATGGCCACCGCGTCCGGACGGGCGGCGGCCTGCCTCTCGAGAAGTCCCCTTATCGTCATCTCAGCGCTCCCCTCACTGCAGTGGATGACTTGGGCGGCGTCAGGCCTTCTGATCCTCCGCCTCGAAGTCCGGGCGCCTGCCCTTGTACCACCAGTACATGACCGGCGTCGCGATGAACATCGACGAGAACGTGCCTGCGACGACGCCAAAGAGCATTATGAGCGCGAAGTCGAATATCGAGCCGTCGCCGAACGCGAACAGCGCGAACACCGCGAAGAACGTCGTGACGGACGTGATGACCGTGCGCCCGAGGCACTCGTTGAGCGCGGCGTTGCAGAGGTCGCGGAAGCCGAGCTTCTTCTCGTAGTGGAGCTTCTCGCGGATGCGGTCGAACACGACGACCGTGTCGTTCACCGAATAGCCGATGATGGTCAGCAGCGCCGTGATCACGATGAGCGAGACCTGGCGGCCGCAGAGCGAGTAGAGGCCGAGGGATATGAGCGCATCGTGCGCGAGCGCCACGATCGCGCCGAGGCCGAAGCCCAGCTGGAAGCGGAAGCCCACGTAAACGAGAATCGCCACGAGCGAGAAGAGGACCGCGTAAGTGCCGCTCCTCTTGAGGTCCGCGCCGACCATCGAGCCGACCTCGTCGACCGACGCGGTCTTGAACTCGGCCTGCGGGAACGCCGCCTGGAGGAGCTTCGTCACGTGCGCGCCGACGTCCTTGCCCTCAAGCGCCTGGCCCTTCTTGGTCTCGGCGGTCTCACCCGTCTTCACTAGCAGCGTGGTGTCGCCGACGCCGTGCTGGTACTGGATGACCGCCGCGTTGTCGAACTCGGCGAGCGCCTTGCGGACGGCCGCCGTGTCGGGAAGCGAGTCCTGCTTGAGGTTGTAGACGATGGAAGTTCCGCCGGTGAGGTCGACCGACAGCACGTCGGCCTTGTTGTGCACGAGCCGTACAGCGAAGACCGACAACGACACGACGATGACCGCGAACGCCGTGATGAACGCCGGCTTGGCCATCTTCGCGAAGTCGAACTTCGGGGCCTTGAAGAACTGGAACATCCTGAAGGGCTTCGTCCTGCCGGGGTCGACGCAGTGGTCGAAGACGAGGCGCGTGACGACCACGGCCGTGAACATAGATATGACGACGCCGGCCGTGAGGGTTATGGCGAAACCGCGCACGGGGCCCGTGCCGACGACGAACAGGATGACGCCGGTTATGATCGTCGTCAGGTTCGAGTCGAAGATCGCGGTGAACGCGCGGCCGTAGCCGTTGGAGATCGCCTCGCCGGCGGCCCTGCCGCGCTGGAACTCCTCGCGGATGCGCTCGAAGATGAGCACGTTGGCGTCGACCGCCATGCCGAGCGAGAGCACGAGGCCCGCGATGCCCGGCATCGTCAGCACCGGCAGCTGCATCGACCCTCCGCCGCCCATCGATGGGTCGTGCGCGAACACGCCGAGAACGTTCGCCACGATGACGAGCGCAGTCGGCAGGAGCGCGATGTCGAGGAAGAGCGCGACGTCGGCCACGAGGCCGGCGCCCCAGTAGTAGACGAACATGAAGATCGCCACGAGCGCAAAGCCGAGGCCGGCGGCGACGAGGCCCGCGCGGATCGCGTCCTCGCCCACGGTCGGCGCGACCGACGTCTCGGCGAGTATCTTCATCGGCGCGGGCAGGGCGCCGGCGTTCAGCTCGTTGGCGAGCTTCTGGGCCTCCTGGGCGGTGAACCGGCCGGTGATCTGGCCGCTGGTGCCGATCTCGCTCTGGATGACGGGCGCGGAGATGAGCTGGTCGTCGAGGATAATCGCAAGCTGGCGGCCGCGGTCGGTCTGGTTCTTCGGGCCGTGCGCCTTGTAGTTGCGCGTGAGCGTCGAGAACTTGCGGCCGCCCTCGCCGTTGAGCCTGAAGCCGATCGAGAGCTGGCCGGACGTCGGGTCGCGCTCGACCGCCGCGGAGACGAGGTCGCCGCCGGTCACCTTCGGCTCGGTGTTGCGGGCGACGAAGTTCGGCAGGTAGATCCCGTTGCCCTCGTACTCGAGCATCATGATGTAGCGCGCGTCGGGCGTCTCGAAGCGGGCCAGGCGGGATGCATAGCCCGGCTGCTTGGAGACCTCTCCGTAGTTCTCGGCGCGGGCATAGCCGTTGCCGCTCTTCTTGTACCCCTCGGGCGCGACGTCCTTGGCAAGGAGCTTGGCGACAAGCTGGTCGTTCTTCGGATGGGTGAGGCGGAACTCGAGGTAGGCCGCGTTCTGAAGGGACGCCTTGGCCTCCTTGCGGGTCTTCTCGTCGGCGCCGGGGAGCTGGACGAGGAGACGGTGGTCCTTCATGCCCTGGATCACGGGCTCGTTGGTGCCCATCGCGTCGACGCGGCGGCGGATCACCGAGATGATCGTGTCGTCGCAGCCGGAGCGGCTGAGCATCTCGTTGATCTTCTGGGATATCTCCTCCTTCGTGAGGCCGGGGTTCTCCGCCAGCAGCTGCTCGCCGAGCTTCTCCGTGTCGACGCCGAGCGTGAACGACGTGCCGCCCTTCAGGTCCAGCCCGAAGCGGAGCTTCTCCGACGGCGGGTTGCAGACATAGAAGGAAATGACGGCTATCAGCGCCAGCACAAGCCATTTCCAGATGTTGTTACGAACGACAGAATCTTTGGCCATACCGTTTTACCCTCTGTTCTCTGTTTTTTCCTCTTTATGGGATTTGAAGTAGAATTATACCATATCGCGCCGCCCGAAATCAAGGGCGTCTATCGCTCCACCGGAAGCCCCCACGCCTCTAACCTGCCGGCCATCCAGTCGAAGGCCGCCTCGTGCAGGTCGCGCGACTTCCCCGCCGGGATAACCGGGCCGAACGCGATGCGGATGTCCTTGGACGTGTCCACGGGGCCGAAGTCGTGGAACACCTTCCTCAGTATCCCCTTCTCGCGCGTCGGCTGGCAGCGCGTGTCGACGACGATCGGCACCACGGGTCGGTTGGCGCGCTCCGCGAGCTTCGCGCCGATGGACGAGTACCGCTTGCGGCTGAACACCGCGCAGCGGGTGCCCTGCGGGAAGATCAGGAAGCTGTCGCCGCCGTCCAGCCGCTCCACGCCGATGCGCATGATGCTGAGCAGGTCCTCGCGAGGCGACTTGCGGCTGATCGGAACCATGCGCATGTGCTCCGCCGCACGCTCCAGGAACGGCAGGTGCGCGAGCGACGCCTTCGCCACGTAGCTGAAGGAACCCGCCGCAAGGAGTATCGGCGGCAGCATTATCGTCTCTGTCATCGACATGTGGTTGCAAAGGTAGACGACGGGGCCCTTGAAGGCCAGTCGGTCGGCGAACCCCTCCACCGACACGCACATCCCGAGCCGCTCCGCCGCCGTGACCGAGTGGAAGCAGGCATGGGCCCAGCTCTCTGTGGTAAGCCGGCCAAGCGGCTCCATGACGGCGCAGTACGGAAAGACGCGAAGCGTCCCCCAGGTGTAGCGGAGAGTGGTCAACGCACCCGGACGCGCGCGCTTCGCCGGACGGCAGTCGTCATGGGTCCTGTACGCCCCGGTGTCGACGAGCTCGGCGTGGAAGTCACTCAGTGTCGTTGTCCGCATTTTCTTCAGCTTCCTGCTGCTGCCGCTGCTGCGCCTTCTCCTCGCGCGCCTTCCGAAGTTCCTCCTGTATGGCCATAAGCTGCTTGCGCTGCTCCTCGCGCTCCGCCTCCCGCTGCTCCTCGCGCTCCGCCTCCCGCTCGGCCTTTGCCGCGGCCTCCTTGGCCTCCTTGGCCTCCTGCTCCTCGCGGAACTTCTTGAAGGCGTCGGCCTCCCGCTTCTCGCGAAGCGCGCGCCTGCCGCGGAGGGTTCGAAGCATCGCCGAGCCTCCGGCCTGCTCCGAGGAGTCCGCCGTGCGGGGCTTCGTCTGCCCGGCGCCGGCGCCGGAGTTGCCGCCGATCGAGAGAGACACCTCGATGTCGCCCTTGGCGATGGTCATGCTCGCGGACTTGGCGTCCGCCTCCAGCACCTTCCAGCCGTCGCGCGTCTCGCCCACCTTAAGGTAGTAGTGGACCGGTGCCTTCGGGTTGGAGTTGTCGGTGAAGCCGACGGCAGTCGCGCCCTCGGGCGTGACGTTGATCGCGGAGAAGTGTATGGCGCTCTGGAGCTTCTCCTGCTCCTTTGTGAGCTCCGGCCCCTGCTTCGACGACGACCTCGCGACCTCGTTCGGCATCTTGGTCGGGTCGAAGCCCACCGGAAGCTCGCCGAACATCTGCCGGTCCAGGATCGTCTGGTAGCGGGAGAACGGCTGCCGCTCCGCGGCGACGGGCGCCGCGACGGAGAGAATGGCAAGTAATGACAGGATGTGCTTCATGTTTGCCCTATATTATACCATACATCGGCGCGGAATGCCCGCCCGAGGCTCCGCCTCGGGCGGCACCGTCAGCGGAGCGAGCGGGGAGTCGTCGGCAGGAAGAGCGCGCCAGGCCGCGCAGTGTATGGGCAGTCCCTGCTCCCTGAACATGGTCTCGAACTCGGTCCAGACCTCCGGCGGGCGCGGCATCGGCTCCACGCCGTCGAAGCGCGCGTCCGCCGCGAAGCACTCGCACACCGCGTCGAAGTACTCCTCGTGGTCGGTCGCGAACTCGACGCGGCCGCCCACCTCCATCCTCTTCCACAGCGCGTTGAGGAAAAGCGGCCCGAACAGCCTGAGCGAGTGGTGCTTGCGCTTCGGCCACGGGTCGGGGAAGAACACGTAGACGCGCCGCGCATGGTGCGCCGGCAGCAGGTAGTGGAACGTGTACAGCGCCTCGAGGCGCAGCACCTTCGCGTTGGCGATGCCCTCCCGCGCGCACTTGCCGTCGAAGAGGCGCACCCTCTCGAGCATGCGCTCTATGCCGAGGAAGTCGCAGTCGGGGTTAGCCTTCGCCCGCACAGTCAGGAAACGCCCCTTTCCGCAGCCCACCTCGACCTCCAGCGGGCGCGAAAGGTCGAACTCGATCGGCCGCGTTATGTCGGCCACGCGGAGGATTGCGTCGCCCCTTTTCACGTCGCCCAGAGCTTCTCGAGCGCGTAGTAGGCGCGCGCCTCGGCGGAGAACACGTGCACGACGACGTCGATGTAGTCCGCCACTATCCAGCCGGACTCCGGCTCGCCGGAGACGCGGTACGCCTTCGGCAGCTCCCTGACGAGCGCCTTCAGGTGCGGCGCGGCCGCCCCGGTCGCCACCACGAAGAAGTCCGTCAGGCCGGACTTCCCCCGCACGTCGTACGTGCGCACGTCCGTCGCCTTCGCGTCCGCGAGCTTCGCCGCGAGTCCGCGCGCCTGTTCCTCTGACGTCATGTGATCTCCCTCTTCACGAGCGGACGGTCCAGCATCCGCTCGTACAGCTTGATGTACTCCCTTGCGCAGGCCTCGTGGTTGAAGCGCCTGAGCGACTCCGCCATTATCCGGCGTATCTCGCGCTCCTTCACCTCCTCGGGCTGCCGGTAGAACGACATCGCCTGGTCCATGGCCCAGAAGAGGCCGCCGGAGTCGTACGTGTCGAACACGAAGCCGTTGCCGCGCGAGGCCCCCCAGTCGAGGGGCTCCACCGTGTCGTGCAGCCCGCCCGTGTTGTGCGCGACGGCGAGGGAGCCGTAGATCGGGGCCTGCATCTGCGGCAGGCCGCACGGCTCGAACAGCGACGGCATGAGCGTGAAGTCGCTCGCCGCGAAGCCGAGCTGCGACAGCCGCCCGTCGAAGTCGTGGACCGCGAGCCTGCGCTGGAGGCCGTGCATGCCCTGGATGTCCCAGAACGGCTGCTGGAACGGGCCGTTGGCGATGATCGCCAGCTGCGCGCATTCGCCGCGGTACTTGTCGAGGAACCGGAACGTGATGTCCGTCAGGAGCTGCGGACCCTTCTGCACCGGGTCCAGGCGGCTCGGCCAGAAGAAAAGCGGCGCGTCCGGGTTCTCCTCCAGGCCCAGGGCGTGCTGCAGCGCCAGCTTGTTGCGGCGCTTGCCCTCGCGGTGGTCGTCCGGCCCGTACTTAAACGGTATCTTGTCGTCCGTCGCCGGGTTGTCGGCCGAATCCGGAGCGTTGAGGATGCCCGCCGCGCACCCGGCGTTGTACTTGTTGCGGATCTCGTTGCGGATGGAGTCCGGCACGAACGAGTGCCACCCGTTCACGATCTCCTGCAGGAACGTGGGCGAGACGGTGTTTATGAAGTGGGCGCCGAACACGCCGGACGCCTGCAGGTCGATCTGGTTGCCGTTGCGGCTCTCCTCGTAGTTGTACGGCGGATAGCTGTAGTAGAGGTTCATCCAGAACTCCGCCGCGTCGATCCCGGCGTCCTCGACCTGCGCCAGGGTGAGCTTGTGCGTGTGGATGTTGTGGACCGTGAAGAGGCACGGTATCCCCTCGCGCCGCGCCGCCGCGGGTATGAGCCCGGTCATCCAGTCGTTGCAGTGTATCAGGTCGGGCTGGACGCGTGGGATTATGTTGTTGATCACCTCGCGCTGGAACGCAAGGGCGAGCTTGACGTTCCCGTCGCCGCGGGAGTACACCGTGTCGCGATAGTAGAAGCAGCGGTCCTCGGCGAGGTGTATGCGCTCGTCCGGCAGATGGCTCTTGTACTTCCTCAGCTCGTCGGCGACGAGCTGGGCCGTCTCGATGTGGAACATCCGCCGGTAGTGCGGCAGCGCCACGTGCACGTCGGCCCCGAGCTTGTGCAGCGCTTGCACGAGCGACGCGGAGACGTCCGCCATGCCGCCGGCCTTGGCGGACATCTTGCCCGCCAGGTTCCCCATGCCCTCCGGCAGATACGTGATCTCCGGAGTGACTATGAGTATCCTCGGGTTCTTCACCTTTGCATTAGCCATGTGTCCGTGCCTTTCCTCCGCCCGCGGCCTAGAGGCTGGCGAGCAGCCCTCCGCATAGGATTATATGCCTCTCCCTGTCGGAGAGCGACGTCCTGAGCGGCACGCTCCCCTTCGCCGTCTTCACGACGAGGCGCCCGTCGCCCTCGACCGCCGCGCGAATGCCGTCGAGGTCGAACGCGTCGCCCGCGGCGATCAG
The DNA here is from genome assembly GCA_017405115.1 of Kiritimatiellia bacterium. Next base: position 34,150 of record JAFRBA010000050.1, on the reverse strand, counting down.
GTCGTAGCCGGCGGGGTCTTCGAACGTGAACGGCACGATGCCGAAGTTTACCAGGTTCGCGCGGTGTATCCGCTCGATCGACTTCGCGAAGACCGCCCTCACTCCGAGGTACATCGGGCACAGCGCGGCGTGTTCGCGGCTCGAGCCCTGGCCGTAGCTCTCACCTGCAACGATCACGTTCGCGAGCCCCTTCTCCTTGTTCGCGAGGCACCTGTCGTGGAACCCGGGGTCGCACGGCTCGAACACGAACTTCGCGTACGCCGGTATGTTGGAGCGGAACTTGAGCCTCGCTCCGGCGGGCATTATGTGGTCGGTAGTTATCTTGTCCCCGACCTTTATCGCGCAGACCGCCTTCAGGTCGGCGGGCAGCGGAACGCCCCTCGGCACCGGCGCTATGTTCGGCCCGCGCACGATCTTCGCGCCCCTGACGCCCCTGCCGGCCGTCGCGCGGTAGAGGAACATCGAGTCGTCGACGGGGAACTTCTTCGGGGCCGGCACCGCGGCCACAGGCCTTTCCGTCGGAAGCTCCACCCTGCCGGTTAGCGCGCTCGCCGCCGCGGTCTCGGGCGAGACGAGGTACACCTGCGCCGACTTCGTGCCGCTGCGCCCCTCGAAGTTGCGGTTGTTCGTGCGGAGCGACACCGCGCCAGTCCGCGGGCTCATGTGCGCCCCTATGCAGAAGCCGCAGGCGTTCTCCAGCATGCGGCACCCGGCCGCGTGGAGGATCCCGAGCGACCCGTCCTTCGCCAGCATGTTGACGACCTGCCGCGAACCGCACGCTATGCCGACCTCCACGTCGTCCGCCACGTGCCGCCCCTTCAGGTACAGCGCCACGGTGCGGATGTCGCGGTAGGACGAGTTGGTGCACGAGCCGATCATTATCTGGTTGACCCTCCGGCCCTTCATCGACCTGACGGCCACGACGTTCCCGGGCGAATGGGGCGCCGCCATCAGCGGCTCCACCTTGGAGAGGTCCACCTCGAAGACGTCGTCGTACTTCGCGCCCCTGTCGGGCACGATCTCCACGAAGTCCTTCGCGCGCCCCTGCGCCGCGAGGAACTGCCGCGTGACCGCGTCGGACGGGAACACGCTCGTCGTCACGCCGAGCTCCGCGCCCATGTTCGCGATAGTCGCGCGGGACGGCACGTCAAGCGTGCGCACCCCGGGCCCCGTGTACTCGAACATCCAGCCGACGTTGCCCTTCGTCCCGAACCTGCGCAGGACGGCGAGTATGACGTCCTTCGCGCTCACGCCCCTGCGCAGCCTGCCCTTGAGGACTATCGCGCGGACCTTCGGCGACGGTATGTGGAACGCCCCGCCGGCCATGGCGACCGCGATGTCGATGCCGCCCGCGCCGATCGCTATCTGGCCTATGCCTCCGCCTGTGGGCGTGTGCGAGTCGCTTCCGAGAAGAGTCGAGCCGGGGCGGCCGAACCGCTCGAGGTGGAGCTGGTGGCATATGCCGTTGCCGCACTTCGAGTACACGACGCCGTACTTCTTCGCGACGGACTGCAGAAAGTCGTGGTCGTCGGCGTTCTCGAAGCCGATCTGCACCGTGTTGTGGTCCACGTACGAGACGGACACCTCCGTCTTGACGCGCGAAACCCCCATCGACTCGAACTGCAGATACGCCATCGTGCCGGTCGCGTCCTGCGTCAGCGTCTGGTCGATCCGAATGCCGATCTCCGCGTCCGCCGAGGGGTCTCCCTCGACGAGATGCGCCGCCAGTATCTTCTGTACTACGTTCCTCGCTTCACTGCTCATGCCACATAGTATACCATAAATTCCCGCGCAGGGCCGCAGCAGGCGCCGACGCGATGCGTCAGTCCTCCCGCCACTCGATGTAGCGCACCTTCTTGTCCTTCACGTAGCACTTGCAGCTCACCTCGCGCTTCATGCCCATGGACTCGCAGGTTATCTTCATCTTGAACACGCTGGTGTCGCCTGGCTGCCACTCTATGTACTCGTTCGCCTCGTCCCCGAGCTCCACGTCGGTGTCGCCCACGTCGCCGACCCTCTTCTTCAGGTCGGCCCAGTCCTTGTACGGCCACCAGTCGCGCGTCTCGTCCACGTCGTAGTCCTCGGGCTTCACCTTCAGGGCGTCCAGGATGGACTGGGCGAGCAGCATGCTCTCCTCGCGGTCCTCAACGTCGTCCCCCTCCGGGAATATGCCGGGGATCGTCATCAGCTGGTCGACGGTCGTCGATGGGGTGATGGTGATCTTCGAGCTGCCGGTCGTGCCGAGCAGGTCGACGATGCCCTTCAGCCGCGGATTCTCCTCGGACTCGTCCTCGTCGGGATGCAGGAGGCCGCCGGTGAGCACCGCCGGGAAGTCGCGGAAGCCCCTTATGTAGCCCAGCTCCTTGATGTCCGGGATTGAGCCGTTGCGCGGACGGCGCCGGTCCTCCTTGGCCGCCTCCCGCTCGTCGCGGCCATTTGCCTCCTTCTCGATTGTCTCGTCGTACTCTTCGTACCACTTCGACTCGGCGCCGTCGTCCTCCTGCGGATCCAGCTTGTCGTCAGGCCCGGGCGAGACGTTGTCGTCCTCGTCGCGCCAGTCGTTCCAGCATGCTATGAGGTGGTTCATGAGGTTGTGGCGCTTGCCGGACCTGCCGTCGGCCTCCTTCACCTCGACCTCCAGCTCCTCGTCTATGCCGGCGTTCCTGAGTATCATCTGCCAGCGCAGGAGGTAGTTCTTGTCGCCGCCGCTGTAGAGCTCGTTCACGTTGATGCCGTTTTCCGCGCCGGAGTTCGCGAGCTCGATGTCGACTGTCACCGTGCCGGACTCCGGGTCGTCCGCGTCCATGAGGATCGGGCCGATGGTGCAGCGCGTGTCGAACTTCAGGGCGCGCTTCTCCCTGTACCAGCGGTCCTCCTCGTCGAGCTCCTTCTCGTCGTCGTCCTCGCTCCACGCCTTTGCCTCGGAGAACCCGAGAAGCACCGTCTCGCCCAGGATGCGCCCGGGCTCCACCAGTCGGTTCACGCGGTTGCGCTCACGGACATAGATGTTGATGCCCGTCTGCTGGTGGGCCTCGAAGGAGAACGATAGAACCATCACCGCGAGCACCGCGATGATCCAAAGCGCCATGAGAAGCGCGCTCCCCCTTTGGCCCCGGACCGTCATTTCTTCCCCTTCTTCGACTCCCCCTTGGCGGCATCGACCGGCGGCTGGGCGCCGTCAAGCGACTGCTCGTGGATGGGAATGCGCACTATGCGGATCATCGGGGCGCGCTGCGTCTGCGAGCGGAACGTCTCGTCGGCCTTCTCTATCTGGAACGTGAGCTCGACCTTGTACGGCACGGAGTTGGACTCGGCGAACTCGTCCTCGAAGGACTTCTTGTCGTTCTCGCTCTCGTTCGCCATGCCGCCCTCGACGTCCTCCGCCGTCTTGACGACCCTGCAGTTGAACCCGACCACCCCGTCGGCTATGAGGACGGGCTGGTAGAGGTCGGAGTTGGCGAACGAGTAGTCCGTGTCGTCTGCCGTGCCGTCGTCGTTCTTCGGGATGAGCGCGGAGTCTCCGCAGAGGCGGGCGTAGAGCCCGGTCTTCTGGATCTCCTCCTTGTAGTCGGAGTTCCCCTCCTCGAGCACCATCACCTGCACGCGGTGCACGCTGTCGGCTATGGCGTTCTTCGTGCCGACGATGGCGGGGCCGGTCTTCGACCACGTGATCACGTCGGAGTCGCGCGGGTTCTCCCCCTCGCCGTTGTTGGTCAGCTGGAAGCCGTACCGATCGTCCACCTTGCCGTCGTGGGGGTAGTACATGCTGCGGAGGCCGGAGATCACCTGGTTCAGGGCGTAGTCAGTGCGCTGCATCTTGTCCATGTAGTCAGCCGACACCTGCCAGCTGCGGGTGACGGAACTGAACGTCATGGCAGCGAGCGCCGTGACGACGCCCACGAGGAACGTCGCCAGCAGGAGCTCCACCATCGTAAAGGCCCTATTCATCCGGCTTCCTCCACAGGGTCACGTACGTCTCGGTCTCCTTCTTGCCGCTGCCTTGCCCGCGCTCACCCCACGTGACGGTGATGCGCACGCGGTAGAGCCTGTTCATCCGCTTCAGGTCGTCGTCGGACATGTTGCGGTCGAGGTTCTCTCGCTCCCACGTGTAGCCGTGGAACTTCTCGCGCTGCTCGCTCGTCATGCGCTCATCGGTCACGAGCTCCCAGAGCTCCGTAGCCCTCGTCTCGCGGACGTCGAGGTCCTCTTCCTCCTTTACCGCCTCCATGGGATAGGCCATCTCGCCGAGGTCCATAACCTCCTGCGCCGTCTCGAGCTCGGACGACAAGAGCATCATCTTCTGCGCCTGGCTCATCGACACGAGTATCCCCGCGAGACCCAGTCCGAGGATGAGAGCCGCGAGCAGCACCTCGAGGAGCGTGAAGCCAGACCTAGTCGTCTTCCCTGCCGTCACCCGACACCACCTTTGCTCCGCCGAATCTGTCGACGCGAATCAGCTGCCCGTCCTCCGGCCTGGCGCCGTCCGGATACACCCAGACCTGGTGCGGCTCCACCCGCCCGTTGGTTTCCCATACGACCGAGACGGGCTCCGTCCCCTCCTCGGCGGGCTCGGCCGACTCATCCTTCGTCTTCTCCTCGTCCTTCTTCTTCTCCGCCTCCTTCCTGGCGGCCTCGTCCTTCGCGTCCTTGAACCGGCCGAGGAGATAGTCCACGTTGGAGAACACCGATATCTTCGGCTTCGCACGCTCCCCGCCGTCATTCGTCATGGCAGGCAGCTCGTCGCCCCGGAGAACCTTGATGCGCACGCCCCGGACCACTTCGTCGCTTATCGAGGAGAAGAGTATCTCCTCGACCGTGCGCCCGGACGCCTTGTCCTTGTCGTCCGCCGACTCGCCCTCGCTCGCCCCCTCGCCGGTCTCCTGCCTGGGCGCAGGAGCCTCCGCCTCCGCCGCGGGCACCCGGACCGGCTCGCCGGTTATGGTCTGGACCTTCGACCGGTCGACGCTGCTGAACAGCTTGGCGGACGTTATCTCGATCTTCGCGACGGGCTCCCCGTCTTCAGTCCCGTTCGAGTAGGTTATGATCGCCGGCTTCTGCGTGACGAGCGCCGTGGAGCGCGCCTGGCGTATTGTGGCGAAGACGTCGCGCGTGGCGCCCCTGATGCGGACTGCGGTCTGCCCCGAGGTTATCGTCAGGACAGCCGCCGTCGTCATGACGCCGATGATCGCGACGATCACCAGCAGCTCGACCAGGGTGAAGCCGCCTTTGTCTCTCAAACGAAAATTCATGCAGGGGTATTATAGCAAAAACAGAACCACTGTGGCTCTGTGTCTACGCATAAAATTTCGAAGCGATTCGGACACTCCCAAGACTTCGGCACCGACTCCGCCCACCTTGATTCAATCGCGAAGTTGCACAACGCTGCGCAGCCACCGTCCGAGCGTAAAGCCGAACTGGCGGATCATCGAGACCGTCGGCGCCCTTCTCGGCGTCCTGGATCAAGACCATCGTGCATAAGCATTGCCACCTATCGGAAGAAATCATCAAGCGTAACTTCAGATTGCAGTATATGGCGTTCGGGCGATTCGGCAACACCCTTGGGCGTGACCATCGTCAGATGAACAGACTTCTCAGTTCCCGTGACAGAGATGAAAACATCCCTCCTGCGCAACAGCTTGTCGCACTCAGCCGGAGTCAGATCGTACTTGCCATATGAATATTTCATCTCGCAGAGATTTATCACATTGTCCGCCCTGTCTATCAGCAAATCTATCTGCGCACCCTCCGGATGCTCCACTGACGGTGCGTGCGTCCACGAACAGACATTGGTCCTTACCCCTGAGATTCCGAGTGCTGCCTTCATCTGCTCCACGTGTGCCAGGCAAAGGCGCTCAAACGCCCGCCCCCGCCAGGAGGCCTGCAGGGAAGAAGTCACTGTCGATGTCCAGAATTCCTCGCCAACGTCATTTCGACCCGCGAGAAATTCAAGATGAAACAACGTGAAATTATCAATCAACTGAAACATCGTATCCTTCGCCGATTTGCCGATGGCGGAAAACGAACGTATGAAACCGCATTCTTCAAGCGAACGCAGACATTCGGAGAACTTCCCTCCGTCTGTGAACGACACGCCGGAAAGTATCTCAGCACGCGTCTTTCCCGCTTTCTTGCGACCAAGGCACTCTATGACTTCACGATGCATCTTGTCATCACGGAAGAGCGACTTGAACAGGCGTCCAAACTCGTTTCGCAATTTTCCATCTCTGGCGAAGAGAAGCCTGTCGAGATTCTGTGCCAGGCTTTGCTCTTTGACCAGATAGCCCCAATAATATGGGATTCCTCCGAACACCATGTAGCATTCCGCCACCTCGCGGCGCGACATGGATAGCCCCAGATCATCCGCATACTCCTCGCATTCCTTCAACGTAAAAGGCTTCACCGAAATGCTGTCGGTGATGCGATTATGCAGACCACCATAATCGTTGATGACGTTCTTTATCATCCACGAAGCCGCCGAACCGCACGCAATCAGCACGATGTCGTCCCTTGCCGACGCCCACTTGTTCCAGAACTTGTCGAACTGCTGGACGAACCGCGAATTCCTCGTGTCCATCCACGGCAGTTCATCGATAAAGACAATCTTCTTGCCGTCGGGTTTAGCGGAGAGGAGCCGCCTAAGTTCCCTAAATGCCTCGCGCCAGTTCGATAGCGGAGGACAGTCCGATAGGCCACTCTCCTCCAGCGATTCCTTGAACTCGTCAAGCTGCTCGCGATAGCTTCCGTCGAATATTCCGGTATGATAGAATGCAAACTTGTTGTCAAACGCCTTTCGGACAAGATACGTCTTGCCGACACGCCGTCGCCCATAAACCGCAATGAACTGCGATTCGTTTCTTGATAATGCCCGTAACAATGTTTTTGTCTCTTCTTTACGCCCAACCATGTTTAAGACACTCCTTTCATTGGTGCGGAATCATATCATATTAGAGCAGATTCCGCAAGGATGAAATTATAATTGCAGATATCTATATTAAACAAGGAATTATTATGGTTTATCTTTGGCAGTTCCACCTATGCAGTGGGCACAGCCGCCTTCCACGGCATCAGGCAGCCATTCCGCCGCCGGCCTCAACTGGCGCTGAGTGTCAGACACTTCGCGCCAATCTAATTCCATCTGGCTAGAGGCCGAATTCGTACCAGGTGCCGACGACCTTGAGCCACAGCGGCTTCGAAGGCGGCGTAAGGCACGGGCGCGTATCTGGAACGACGTGGTAGATGCTCGCAAGCTCTGCGAAGAAAAGCTCCATCTCCTCTGCCTGCGCGCCTCGGGGCCTGACCCCACAGGTTTTCCTCCGCCGACTCCATATCTTGCCAGGAATGTCGAGAACGTCATCATTTCAGAGCCCGCTCCTGGGGCATGTCCCCGCATGGTTACCATTTGTTTACAAGGGTGCGACCGTTTTCTTGCCCGAAAAATTGGGGAACCTCCAACAGACAGCGCCCACACCACAAGAACTGTTCCGCAAAGAGTTCTCGTTTCTTACTCTTTCCTAAATTCAGACCTCGCGCCTGTCTAACATCACCTGTAGAGGAGTCGAATGGCAGCGCCGGTGGCACCGACCGCGGCGATGGCAATATCCCTGGTCTTCCCGCCTTCGTGCACGACAGCCTTGAACCTGCGGGTCACCGGCATGCCGTCGTAGACGCCCTCGCGACGCCCGATGGAAAGCACCCCGCCCTTAAGCTCGATGCGCGTCGTGGCGAACGCGCCCTTCCTGTACGCGAGAGACGTTCCGTCGTCCTCGTAGAGGTCGAACGAACCGTCCGCTCCGGGCCAGACGTGCAGGACCACCTCCTCGTTCCACCCCTTGTCGAGGTGCTGCATCACGGGCCACGTCGGCACGATCGCGCCGGCCTTCACGTACAGCGCGCCGCCCCAGCCGAACTCGGTGCGGATCGGACGGCGGCACGGCCCCGTGACGGACTCGCCCGTGCGCCAGTCGAACCACGTGCCCTCGGGTATCTCGGCGTTTTCCGAGAAGACGCCCACGAGCAGGCTGTCGCCGAGCATGTACGTTGTTCTGCATTCGTCGTACTCCGGCCTGTCGGGGTAGACGAGCGAGAGCGGTCGCGCGATCGGGTACCCCGTCCGGGCGGCGCGGGCCGCCGTCGAGTAGATGTACGGCGCGAGCCGGTAGCGCAGCTCGGCGTAGCGGCGGAAGGCGTCGACGACCGGCTTCTCGTTGAGCCACGGAAGGTCCCAGTAGTCCCAGTTGTTCTGCTGCGCCCACGGCGAGAGAAAGCCGAAGTGCATGCCGTCGAACGTCGGCTTGCCGTCCTTGTCGCGCACATTCATGTCGCAGCTCTGGTTGGGGTGGCCGGACATCGCGAGCGTAAGCACCGACACGAGGGGTTTCGCCCCGCCGCCCGTGTCCCCGGCCCATGTCGCGACATACTGCTGCACGCCGGCGTAGCCGCCCGCCGAGTAGACCATCGACCTGCGGCCCGTGTACTCCTCGAATCCGCGCGCCATCTGCTTGTCGTAGACAAGCGGATAGAGGTTGTGCGCCTCGTCGTCCTTCATGCCGTTCGCCCACTTGCGGTTCGGCACGCCGTTCCAGTCCGTGACCTGGCACGCGCCGTCGAGCTTGAACGCCTGCACGCCCTGGTCGACGAACTGACGGAGATGCTCGAACCACGGCCTCGATCCCTCGGGGTGCCTGTACGGCTCGGGATCGCCGCGGTATCCGGCATGCATGGCGACTGGCGGCGGCTTGACGCCGTCGCCACCCTTCTTTTTCGCGCCGACGATGTGCTCGTCGTGCCAGACTTCGGAATCGTCGGCGGCGACGGCTTTGCCGGCCTTGCCGCCGTTCCTGCCGGCGACGAGCTCCTCCTCGTAGCGGAAGAGGTCGTAGTTGCAGCACAGCCAGAGGCTGAGCTTCATGCCGACGCGGTCCATGGCGCTGACGAAGGTGTGTGTTCCCTTCGGTCTCCAGCCGGGGAAGTAGAAGCGCGTCGTGTCCCAGCGCTTGCGCGTCGAAAAGTCGTAGAACGTCTCCATCCAGCCCGGCTCCAGCCCGATTACGTCGCACGGTATCTCCCTTTCGCGGAAGCCCACCGTCTCGCTGACAAGCTCGAACTGGTCCACCCACTGGTTCGCCACGAAGGTGAAGCCGAAGCCCCAGATCGGCAGCAGCTGCGGACGCCCGGTGAGCTGCGTGTAGACGTCGAGGATCTCGGCGGGGCCGCGACCGGTGAACACGTAGAAGTCGATCTCGCCCTCCTGGGCCGTCACCACCATCGCGCCGGGGTCGGTCTTGCCGACGTCGAACCTGTTGCGCCACGTTGTGTTCATCAGGACGCCCCACCCGCGCGACGTCCAGGCCATCGGCATCGGGATGTAGCTGTTCACGTTCTTGACGAATATCTCGTAGCTGCCGGGGCGCCGCTGGATGTTCTCGCGGCTCACGTCGCCGAGGCCGAACACTCGCTCGCCCTCGACGAGCGGGAACCTCACCTCGAAGCCATTCCCGACGAGCTTCATGGTCGGCTTCACCTTGCCGAAGTCCAGGCTGGCACTCGTCTCAAGCACCTTCGGCTTGGCGAGTATGCCGTAGCGGTTCATGCCAGACTCCGGCCATGTGTCTGCGCGCTTGACGCGCACACGCCACAGGCAGTCCCCCAGTTTCTCCGTCTTGTACGCCTCGCCTGTCGCGAGCCGGCCTTCGTCGGCGACTGCGTCCCCCCATGCAAAGAGGAAAATTGCGAGAGCTGCACAGGCCGCCCTGCCATTATTGATTGCCGGTGTGTACTTGCCTTTTCTCATTGTCATTGTCTTCTCCTGTGTTGTTTTCTCAGGTGTTGAAGTCGAAATCCTCACTCCACGACGATGGCGTTGCGACCGGGTTCGATGCGAACCGTCTTGCCGCGCCAGACAAACACGCCCGAGACCCCTTGCGGCAGCGCCACCTCTCCGGCGGTGCCGCCATTGCCGTCGAAGCGCAGATCGGTCTCGACGCATCCCTTCGGATGCGGGGTCCTGGTCTTAATCGCCCTCAGCCCGCCCGGCGCAGGCTCGATGCGGACTTCCGAGAAGAACGGAGCCGACGGGCGGACTCCCGCGAGCCCCGTGTGGAAGTGGCAGAGCGGCGTCGAGGCAAATGCGTGGCAGTCGCTACGCGGGAACTCTGGCGCCTCGAGCGGACACCTCATGCCAAGCTTGAGGTAACCGCGCCACTGGTCCAGCTTCTTCAGCGTCATACACCCCCCTTGCGCCACGCGGCGGAATTTGGTAAAATTCGCACTGAACCCGTCAAACGGTTCACGTCCGACCGTGAGGCTCTGCCGATACGGGGCGAGGCTCCGATCCGAAAGGGTCGGGGCCTTAGCATTCTAAAGAAATGAAGACAAATGTCTATATCGACGCGGGGAATCTCTACTACGGGCTGCTCCGCAGCAATAAGAGCGCGAAATGGCTTGATCCATTGGCGTTCGCGCGGGCGTTGATAAGAAGCGACCATGTGCTTGGCACGGTCAAATTCTATACAGCACGTGTCCGAACATATCCATACGACGCCGAATCTGCTGAGCGGTAACGAATCTATCTCCGTGCGCTTTCCCAAATCAGTGGCCTTGAAATCATCGAGGGCTATTACAACAGGAACAAAGTCTGGATGCCTGCGGTCAGCAATGAGTGCAGGAAGTGCAAAGAAACCACCGACGGCAAAGTGCGCATCGTCAAATTGGAAGAGAAGCGGACAGATGTCAATATCGCCACCGACATGCTTTACGATGTATTCACTGGCGATGTTGATGCAGTTGCCCTCATCAGTGGTGATTCCGATTTCATTGCGCCTCTTGACATTGTTCGTCACAAGTTTGGCCGACAAGTACTTGTGTTCGATCCTCATGAACGATTTTCCGACATCTGCTATCATGATTCTTACTACGCACACATCCCCCGCGATCTTCAGGCGAAGTGCCAGCTTCCAGAGATAATCCCAATCGGTACGCATGGTCGCACGATCCACCGTCCGGCGGCGTGGGCATAGCCGTCTGCCGCGCGGCGGCTTCTCAAAACCCGACATCAGCGCCCATTTCGGGATGCGGCGGCTTGCCCCTCCGCCGACTCCATATCTAGCCGAAGATGTCGAGAACGTCATCATTTTAAAGTCTACTCCAGAGGTGACTCTGCATGGTCTCCCGCCCACCTCGCGGCAGATATCTTGCCAAATCACTACAAAATCGCGGCAAAAATGAAGTCCGCCCTGGGGTCTGTCCCCTCGGATTTCTCTTGCCGTCGCCCACGACGAGCGCGGCGCCTACGCCCTTCATCTTCACGTCCTTGCGCAGGTCGGCGTAGAGAATCCGGCCGCCGTCGACGTCGTCATGGTCGACCTCGGGCCACGGCGACGCGCCGACGACCGCTGCGGCGGCGCGGTCGTCCCACACGACATTCAGCCATTCGCCGAAGTTTGCGCGCTCAGCGACGGCAAGCTGCATCGGACGGATCTTTGCGATCGGCGGCGTGTCCATCTTGAGGTTGCCGTAGTCCTTTCTCCTATCGAACACGAACCGCACGAACTCGATGTAGAGGTAGTCGTCAGTCATCCTGACCCTGAGCTCCGCGCTGAACGGTTCGCGCTCGAACTCCACCGTCACGAGGTCTCCCGTGCGCCGCAGCGACTTCGCCGCGTAGACGACGCGCTTGTGGGGGTGTATGAGCTTGACCTCGTTGTGCATGGGACGATCCATCTCCGCGCTCACGAACGGCACGGCGCGCCCCTTGACAAGCATCTCCTCTCCGGTGCGTTTGAGCGTCAGTCTCTTCACGATGGCGTCGTCGCCGACGACGAGCCGCATACGGGCGTTCTCGAAGACCGAATCACCTGCGGCCGAGAGGGCCGCAATGCACAGCAGGGCCGCCGTCACCTTTCTGCAGAATTGTCTTGTGCAGGGCAGAGCCCCGCGCCTCGGCCTTGCCGACACGGCTTCAACCTCGTCAACCCGTACGTGCAGACTTCCCACGCGCGGCGTTTCCACAAGAACTGCGTTCGTCATGATTTGCATTTCCTTCCTTTGTCATTCGCAAAACTCGACATTGCCTACTTCTTTGAGCCGATGATGAAAGGATGGTACTCCGTTATTAGCAGAAAGCCTATTCCGCCTATCGAGTAGTGCTCGTCCCTGCGGGCGAACTCTTCGCGGAACGGGCGCGGCGGCTGCAACGACCGCGACGGCTCCAAATGCCAATGCAAGACCTGTTCTGATCATCTTGTACTCCTTTTCTTTGTTTGCTTTCATTCGTATATCCTCGTGACGGAAACATAGGTCTCTTCGCCTTCAATTCTCAAGTCATGCCCGCACCCTCCGTTATTCCACTCCACGGGAAATCTTATGACGCTTCTGCTCCAGCTGCCGGAGCTTCCATTCGAGGTTCTCGCGGTCGCTAAGGTAGCCCATAGTCGGCTCCCAACCTAGAGAAGAGTCGAATTCTACGATAGGAATGATGCTGCGGACATTTCGCTCTTCGTCGTCTATGACGGAAAGCATTGTCTTCGCATCTCCCTCAAGCCCCGCGCGGTAGAACCTTTTCTCGTTCATCAACGTCCGCACCGCGGCGCTGAAGAACTTCCCGACGCCAAGCGCCCTGCGGGCGACATCGCGCCTGTCCGCCGGAACGAGCGGCATCGCCGCCTCCAGCTTGGATATGCCGGAGTCCAAAAGCGCAATCTCCCTCTCGCACGTGTCTATCTCGCCAGCGAGGACTTCCTTCGGGCGGCTGAACTGCGCCATTATGAACCTCCATCCAGTGCCTCTTGACGGCCCGTCGCTCAGCTCGGTCGACGGGTGCAGTGGCGGAGGGATCCGCTCCCCGGGCTCAATAAGCGGATAGACGGGGCCGACGCGAAGCGGCCCCCAGAAGTCCGAGTCGCCGGTTGAATGCCAGGCAAACGCCGCGTCCCAGTCCTTCCACGCGGCAAGCGCCGCAGGCGCCGCAGCCCGGCCGAAGTCGCGTTCCGCAATCGCAACAAGGTGCGCGTCCACGTCCGCCGCCGTCTTCTCGGCGGTAAACGCGACCTTGGCCAGTTCCGAGATGTAGTTTGGCTGAAAGCCATAGTGATGGCTCTCCATCAGTGCCCTCAGCCCCCACTTGCGGTGACCGTCCCGCAAGGAGACGAAGCGCATCATCCACCTGCCAGGCGACGGCACGTAAGGCGCAACCCCGCAGTCCCATGTGCGTCCGCCCGTGTTGGTCATCGCCATGACCGGAATTCCGCGCCGGACGGCCACGTCGGCCTCGCTGCGGAATACGGCGCTGGGGCCTATGGCCGCGATCGAATAGTCAGTCACGAAGAACTTTGCGTTGCCCCTGATGACGGGAGGGTCCCCTCGTCCCCATGTGCCGAGCAGCATGACATCCGTCGGAATCTTCTCAAGGAGGGGCAGCCGCTCCTCTGCGGGCCTCCTGAACCAGGTATATGTCCAGAACACGACCTCGAAGTCCTTGTTGTGCTCGCGCGTCACTGACTTCACGAGATCAAGCCACTCCGGCCAGTCGCTGACGGGCCAGAATCCGTTGTGCCTCTTGCCCTTCATCTGGCAGTCTTCCTGCCACCAGAAGCCTCCCATCCCCGGGTCGCGCGACGGGAACGCGCACGACTCGCCGACGCAGACGAGGCCCTTGATGCCGGGCGCGTTCTTGGCGACGGCGCCATACGTCTCGGCATACCATTCGCGGGCGCCGGGGTCGAGCGGGTGCATCTTCGCGGCCTTCTCGCAGAAGTCGGCATACGCCCACACGTCAATTCCCCGTTCCGCCGCACGGGCGACGAGCGCAGGCATGTCGACGCGTCCGACGCGCGTGACGTCGGGCGGGTCCTTGATGAACACGAGTATGGCGTCCATGCCGGCATGCGCCACCTGGTCAAGGTATTCGTCCGGGAAGGTCTCCAGGGCATAGCCGGAGTGCGTCATTCGAGGCGAAAACAGCCGTGTATAAGTTCGCTCGCCTCGCTTGACCGCCGGACGCCCGCGCACGTTCATCTCGTCCTCGAGGCGGATGCAGCCCTGATAAGCCTCGCGGGAGGTTGCGCCCGTGACTCGTATCCTGCGTTCACCAACATCGATTTTCGCCTGTAGCTGCGGAAGCGACGGATCAACTCCTATCTCCACCACCCCGCCTTTCCGCTCTTCGACTCTTCCACCGTCACACCTTTCCGTATTTCTGCACTTCCACTTTCCAAGATAGTCCCTGAAATCCTTCGCGGCATGCAGCAGCACGGCATCTCCGGCCGCAGGCCTCACCGTCCACGCGCTGCCGACCTGCGTCTCGTCGGCGCCGACCGGAGCCGCGTCATCCGCGACCAGACGCTCAGGGTGGACGTCGAGAAGTCGTGTGCGAAACGCAAAGTTCGCCTCGACGGCCGACGCGGCAGCGGAAGATACGCCGCAGAACGCCGCAGCCAAGGCACAGAGCTTAGTGGACAGCTTCATTTGCACCTCCTGCGGAATGGATATCAATCTACTCATCCACACGGGATATTTCAATCTTGTCGATATATACAGCCCTGACCGCCGGATTGGCCGCATGTGTTTTCGCGTCATAGCCACCGAGTCCTATCCACACAGTGTCGTCGATTTGCGGCACCCATGTACCAACATCCATCCATCTGTAGTCGTCGCTGAAATCACCAGCAGCGAAAGAAACCTCTTTCATCCTGGCGGAGGCCTCCCCGCCAGACAGATCGACGACGCCCGAAACGAACGCAGCACCCGTCTCGCCTGTCGCTTCGACACGTGCTCTGACACGAAGTCTGTACCGCACTCCCTCGTCGAATCGAAGATTTCGGATTAAGAAATTCGCCGATCTATGGCGCTGTCTCGTATCTGCGGGAATCCTAATTGCGCGTCCATCGCCCGCCAGGCGGTCAGACACGACAGACGGCTTTGGTTTTCCGCCAAACAGGAACATGCCATCCTCTATTTCCACCCTATCGGACGCAACTACGGTGCCGGGGTCGAATGCGGCCATGTCGACAAGGCGTTGCTTCCATACATGTACATTGTAGAGCTTCTTGACGTCCGGCTCGCGTTCCCAATCTGCCAAAATGCGCTTCGCGGCGGTTTTGAGCGAGGCGACGTCCTGACTTCTGGCGTATTCGGGATGCCGCGTTACCTGCAATGGCGCGGCACATGTCGTCAGCATGATGCGCATGCAGTCCACGGCGTTGCGAGTCCATTCCACATTGTCGGCCCTGACGGGATCGTCCGCAACGGCAACAGCAGCCCGTTCCCACAAACGTGAAGCCCACTTGAAGAACTCCGGACTGAACGTCTTGCTGTCAAGAGATCCCCACATGTGCAGCGGCATGGTCTTTTCGTCGCGCGGCAGGGCCGCAAGCCTGTCATAGTACTCACGCGCCATCGAAGCCGCCGCACCGTAGTATCCTCTGAAGAACCTGTCAAGGAGCGGTTCAAGCGGCTGGTACGGGTCCCACATGAGATGCGCCAGCACCCAGCACTTAAGCTCCGCGTCCGGAGCGTGCGGCGCGGCGTACTGTCCCTCCTCGAACAACTGGTCGATGCCGTTCGACAGGAAATACCTCATGTTGGCTTGTGCAGCGGGAAGACACGGAAATGGGTAATAGACAGAGTTGAAGTTGGCGGAATAGTCCCAGATGTAGATGTTCTGGACAACGCGCTTCCACCCCTCCAGATTCTTTCTGAAGTTGACGCAGCCCTGCCACGCGCTCGTCTCTATCGGCTTTGAGAAGTCGCACCCATCCGTGCAGAGTATCACCATCACGTTTTTCCGCGCACGGACATGCCTGGGCGGCTTCAAGGTATACATGTATGCGAGAGTGTGGACGACGACGTCTGGATAGTCCTTTTCGACGACTTCCGCCATCTTGTTCAGGAACTCGATCATGGATCCCGCCGGAGACCCTTCGCGCTTGTCAACGGCACTGCATCTTGCGCAAGTGCAATACGACCACCAGTCGTTCTGCGCAAAACAGTAGTACTTTGCCGTGGGATATCGTGCAGCAATGCGAGCGAGGAGATTCGACGCCATAATGGATACGAGCTCCGGGTTCGACAGACACGGCTGGGTGGACACCTTCGTGCGACGCCCGTTTATCTCGGCGTACCATTCCGGATGCGCATCGAAATGCGTTTTGCTCGGCAGAAGCGCCTCGAACGTCGTCGCCCCTATCTGCTTGTCGAGCGTACAGTTCTGTCCGCCAAGTTCGTCTGGATATGGAGTGCGCAGACCGTTGAGGCGAAGCCTCGCGGTAAAGCGCACGTCCTTGATGACCTCGTACCAGTTCATGTCCCGCATCTTGAACGCGGGGATACGTGTCTCGTCAAGCCCATCCGGCAGGGCGATACGGTCAACCGTCGGCACGACGGTCGTCCTGGACGACAACCATTCACAGCCGCAGTACCTCTCGAGGAAGTCGTAGACGCCGAAGAGCGTGCCGTGCACGCCGCTTCCGGCAATCACGAGATGCGGTGGCCTGGCGGCAATGCGGAAGCCGTCGTTGCCGAGCGCGGCGTCGACCTTCCGAAACCCGTCAAGCGGCGCAGTGCCAAGGAAAATCGCCTTTTTCGGCTGCGTCACCGTCTGAACCGGCAACCGCACGCCCGTCATCTTCTCGACGTGGTCGCGCAGCTCGTCCGCCGCAGTCATCTGCGACGGCGAGGCGTCCGCCGGAAGGACGATTGCGCAGTCCGCGGCCCTGCCGCGCTCCGCCAGGACGACCTCGCCGCCGGCCGCAGACGCGGCAAACGAAAGAAGAGCAATGAACGAAACAGTTGACCGACGAATCATCTCAGCCCTCCTTTCCACTCCCTAGTAGACAATCAGCATGGACCCGAATTTCCCGACTCGCAAAACGCCCGAACCGTCACCCTCAATCCACGCAGGCTTGTGCTGTGCCGAAGAGCCGCTACCGCCATAGAACCCGTCGGGCTGGCGAACGCCATCGACGTATAGCGAGTCCACTCGCTGAAGCACGCCGTCGCCAAGGCTAATGGCAGCCCCTTCGCCGGTCTCCACGCGAACTACAGACTGCCGTCCAAACGTGCGGCTCGTGGCCAGGGAAAGGCGACCCGACCCTCTCACGGTAACGTTCGTCCCGTTCCTCCACGATCCGTTCTTGTCGAACGACATGACGCCGGATTCGACCGTCACGTCGCCGACGGACGATATGGGGCGTGAAACCGTGAACGCGGCAGGGCCGCGTTTGAGCAGCGACACCCGGCCTGTGATGTCTATGGTGGTCGTCGCGCTGTCGGTCCACTGCCAGAACTCAAGGGTCGCATCGCCGTCGCTGTGCACCCGTTGCGACGAAGTGGCCGAGGAGTTCAGGAGAATGCTTCCGCATTTCTGGCTGTGCCCATCAAGATCAAGCAACGCCGTTCCCGTGGTTCCGTAGAAGGAAATCACCGTGTTCGTGGATGCGATGGCGTCGTCGACTCCAAGGTGAACAACAACCCCAGACCCCTGCAGGTCAAGCCTTGAGATCGAGTTGCTCGCCGCCTCAAGCGACAGTCTGGCGCTGTATACCTGCAGCCTGTTCGCAGAGTCATCTTTCTGAACATACGGCTTGCCGCGAACCACGAAGCTTCCGCTGGACGACCCGTTCAGGACAACCCAGGTGCGCGAGTTGATTCCACCGTCGAAGAACAAGGTTGCGCCTGCGGCAACGGTAGGTCGGGCCATCCCAACCCATTCGACACTTCCTGCAATGTAGTTCGTCGAGGCCTCAGACACCCTGAACACAGAACCTCTGTCGTTGAACGTAAGATTCATGTCCTTCCGTACGACTGCATTGGACAAGTTGAGCAGCGCACCATGATTGAAGAGCGCCTTAAGCGTGCCGCTTCCGCCATCCAGCACGGCCGGCTCGTCGGCCGTTCCTTTTATGTCAAGGCGGGCGTACTGCAAATTCAGCTCGCCTGCCACAAAGTTCGTCCCTCCCAGAATCACCTTCCCGCTGGGATCTTCCGTGTCCGACCCGTGGATGTTCACCGTCTGCCCATCGTACTGCGCGAGGGCACCGGAAAGCTCCAACGTCGTCCGCGGACCAATCGACCAGGTCTGGCCGCCAAGCATTCTGACCGGGGCGTCGATGCCGTACCGCCGCGTTTCACCCGACGGGGCAGTCGTCGAGACGCCCGAGTCCAGAACCGTGATTTCAGACGGTGCGGCCACGTAGAACCCGTCGCTGCCGTCAAAAACCACTCCCTTGAACATCTCGCCGCCAGAGAACTCTGCTATATCGCCTCCCATCGCGAACGTCGCGACAAGTCCGCCGCTGGCAAAATCCGGCAATGTATCGCCGCTCCAGTTCGCGGCAGTCAAAGCCGAACGATCGACTCCGGCACCCCCGTCCCATGTAGCCCCGACTGCGATCTGAGGCGCAGGAGCTTGGTCTGCCACGACAATCGTCCCGCCGCCCTCCGCCTCGACGACGCCACCCGGCTGGAGTACGCCGTCTACCGAGAGGGATCCCACATTGACGAACATGCCCGCAGGGACAATCAACCTCGCGTCTTTGCCAAGACAAACCTCGGCGACAGAAGTGGTCGCGAACGGATTGACGTCCGTGGAAATGCGGAATACGCCGCCGGAGGCGACCGTTAGTCGCGAAAGACCGGTGAGCGCCGCAACCGACGATGCGACTTCGAACGTGCCGCCCGGCCCCACCACGACGGCAGGCACGTTCGGGAACGAGGCCGTTCCGGCCACGCGAAGAGTTCCGTTTGACACGGCAAGGCTGCCTGACGTATTGCTGACACGATCTCGAAACTCCTGGGTGAAATCACCAGTCGGGTTCCACACCACGGAAACATCGTCACGAACATCGGCGTAAGTGACCGCGTCCGCGCTGCCGTAGAGTGTAAGACTTGCGCCGGAAGTCCCGGACTTCGTCCTGATGTGCTCAATGTTCTGCGCGCCAGCCGGCAACGGATCGCTCTGGATCCTGTCCGCCTGTTGCGCACCGTTCAGGAAATAGGTTGCCCTTTCATCGCCATTGACGGTGTGGTAGCGATCCCACGTGATGACCGTATTCGTCGATAACGCATTAGCCGCCTCAAGAAACACGCGGGTGAAAGCAAGGGACAATGTCTCAATCTCGTTCCCCGGTGCGTTGAAGTAGACTTTATGCGCATTGTAGTTCTGCCCAGGCTTGAATCGCTTCAGAGCAACCTTCCCGTTGAAGTTTACAGAACTGCCGGCGCCAGACCAGATTTCAACAGTCGCGTTCGGGCCGTTGATTGCCCCATTAAAATCAATGGTCACGTTTTGCTGACCATTTATCCAAACATTAAAGGATCCAACGAGGGAAACATCTCCGTTTAACGCAGCACCAGACGTAAAGTACATGCCGCTGGCCTCGGTCTTGGTGATGTCGGCATTGAGCGTAAGAAAAGGGTCCGACTGGATGAAGTAACTGTTTGTCAACTTGAATCCGATAGTGTAGGCGGAATTGAGCACTACCGGTGTCGACCCGGTCACCCTGATCTTGTTCACGACAAGTTCGCCAATGTTGTTCTCCATCGCTCCGTCCACTAGCCCGACACCCGAAAGAAACACATCGTCTTTTCTGCCGTTTGTCGGCTTCTGACCGTTCTCCCAGTTCCCCTCCGTGTCCCATTTTCCGTCGCCGGCGGCTCCTGTCCAAGTACATGTCGCGGCAAATGTACACGTGCAGACCATGGCCGCGACAAGGCCTAGCGCCATGATTGCGAGCTGCCTGCATACTCCTAACATGGGGCGTATTTGATTTTCATGTTTCATGTGATACCTCCTGTTGATGAAAGCAGGTCTCCGCATGTTCATGCCGCTACGGCAGCTCCTTGATGCGGACGTTGCGGATCCACGTCGGCTCGGTGTGGCCGAGGAAGCCGATGTAGCCCGACTTGTTGTGGAGGCCCGGGTGCGGCTTGCCGTCGGGCGTGATCTCGATGTCCTCGATCGAGCAGGCGAGGATCGTCTTGCCATTTAGCACAACTGTCACGTTGTCGCCGTCGACCGTTACCTCTTCGCAGTTCCACTCGCCAAACGGCTTCTCCGCGCCATGCTGGGCTGCGACTACTCCGTAGATGGAGCCGTGGTACTGCCAGCTCTTGTTCCCGCGGTGGCGTCCGCTGATGTTATCGAGAATCTGGATCTCCATTCCGTTGTACGCCGCGTCGCGCTCGGGCTTGTACCCACCGACGAGCGCACCGCCGTCGAAGCACTCCTGCCCGGCGCGGACGCCGAAGCCGTTGTTGCCGTGGTACTTCATCTTGAACTCGAAGCGCGCGACGAAGTTGGTGAACTGGCGCTTGTAGAACAGATTGCCGAAGACGTCCTTGCCGCCCTCGAACACGATCATGCCGTCCTCGGCCTTGTAGACGTGCTTCATGTCAGACCAGCCGTCCAGGTCCTTCCCGTTGAAGAGAGGCACGAAGCCCGCCTCGTCGCAGGCGCACGCCCTGTCGCCGCACGGGCAGACGCACCCTGTCGCCAGCGCGGCAAGCCCAAGCGCAAATCCAATCTTCTTCATGTTCATTTTTGCCACCTTCATTTTACATTTTACATTCTACATTTTACATTCGCTCAAAGTCCAGCCGTTCTCGTACGGAATTCGCAGCAACTCGTTCGCCGCGTCGTTGTCCTTCACCTTCATGGCGACAGGGTCGAACTTCACGCCCTTCCCGGTGCGGATGGCGAGGTTGCCGAGCTGGACGAACTCGGTAATGTACTGCGCGAAGTCGAAGTTGCAGCTGGCCTTCTCGCCGCCCTTGCACGCCTCAAGCCACTCCCCGTAGATGCCGCCCTTGCGGCGCGGCAGGGTGCGCGGCAGCTTCGCGGCGTCCGCCGCGCCGGGGCCAAACACACGCGGTTCCTGGCTGACGCCCTTCACGAAGGCAACGAGCATGTCGCCCTTTGTGCCGTGGTACATGATGCCCTCCTCCGGCAGGGGCTCAACGCCCATCGCCTTCGGCTTCGCCGGCAGTATGCCGCCATCGTGCCACATAAGGCGGATGGGTGGCCGAGACCCACGCTTCGCGTAGTCGAACGTGACGACGCTCGCAACTGGGAAGGCCACTGAGCTGACGCGCGTGCAGGATGCCTCGACATATTCCGGCCAGTCGAGACCGAGCACCTTGTACACCGGATTCGCGCGGTGGCAGCCCATGTCGCCAAGCGCACCCGCGCCAAACTCGAACCAGCCGCGGAAGTTGAACGGATGGTAGACCGCGTCTCCGCACCAGTTAGCCTTCGACATTTCCGGTATCGGGCTGCCCTTCGGCCACCGCACCGCAAAGTCACGCTTCTTCGCGGGTCCGAGCCAGAGATCCCAGTCCAATGTGTCGGGCACCTTGTCCGTGAAGTCCGGGTACGCAGGCATGCCCTGCGGCCATACCGGGCGGAGGCTCCACATGTCGACGGCCTCGACCTCGCCGATGAGCCCCGCGTTGATGATCTCCATCGAACGCATGTTGCCCTCTTCCGTCCAAGCCGCCGCCGTCACCTGCGTAGCAACTCCCGCACGACGTGCCGTCGCAACGACGGCACGGCATTCTTCGACCGAACGCGTCAGCGGCTTGACACAACACAGGTGCTTCTTCGCCGCAAGCGCGGCGAGCGAGATGACGGCGTGCGTATGGTCGGGCGTTCCGCAGTAGACGGCGTCAATGCGGTCGCCCTCGTCCGCAAGCATCTTGCGGAAGGCGCGGTAGAACCGCGCCTGGGGGAACTTGTCGCGCGCCTTCTGGGCGTATTTGCTGTCGACGTCGCAGAGGGCGACTATCTCGAAGCCCGCCTCCTGCGCCATCGGCAGCTGCCAGTTGCCGACGCCGCCGACGCCGATTCCGCCGAGCGTTATCCTGTTGGACGGCGCGTTCGCGCCGAACACGCTTGAAGGCACGACCGTCGGGGCGACCCCCGCCGCCAACACGCCGCCGATGAATTTCTTTCTGGTCATGGCTCTTAACCTTTCAACTTTTCAACCTTTCAACTCTTCCTTCATTACCTTGATGAGGTTGAACAGCATTCTCGGGTAGTGGAACGCGCCGGCCCAGCGGGTGCCCTTCAGGGTGCTGGAGGGCGTTCCGTCGCGGCGGAGGTACTTGAGGATCTCGCCATACTCGTTGTCCATGAAATGGTCGAAGAACCACTTCTCGATCTTCTTGAACCAAACGAGGTACTTTTCGTCCTTCGTGAGCGTGTAGGCGAGGAACGTCGCGTAGATGGCTTCGTTCTGCGGCCACCAGAGCTTGAGCTCGTGCTCGTACTGGTCGGGCTCGTGGCCCTCCGCCTCATCGACGTTGCGGAAGTAGATGATTCCGCCACCGCCCTGAACTTCGTCCCAGCCCCAGTCGAGCGACCAGTCGAGGACGGTCAAGGCCTTCTTGAGAAGTTCGTCGTCCTTCTGGAACTTCGCCTCTTCCATCGTGAACCAGCTCGTCTCGATGGAGTGTCCGGGGTTGATGGTGCGCCCTTCCGGCGTCTCGCACGGCGTTCCGTCGGCGTTCACGATTTCGCGCAGCGCCTTCTTGTCGTAGTCGAGGAACGTGGTGTACACCTCCTTGAAGCAAGTCGCGATCGTCTTGTCGTAGAGCGACGTGTCGCCGCCGAGCTGGCGCATCATGATGGACGTGCAGCTGATGATCATCGGGATGTTGTGCGCCCGCACCTTGCGCGCCGGGTAGAACTTCGGCGGCAGCAGCTCGGGGTTGTAGTAGTACATCATGATGGTCTTGTACAGCTTCTCGGCCTTCTCCTTCCACTGCGGATCATTTGTGGCCACGTAGAGCGCGATGTAGCCCATCACGACATAGTGTTCGGTGACGACATAGCGACGCTTGCGGACGGGCCGCCCGTCGTCGGTGACGTCGTAGTACGTGCGACCGTCGCGGTCGTCGAAGCAGTGGTCTTCGATGAACTTCACCCCCTGGATAGCGAGGTCGAGCCATTCCTGGCGCTTCTCAAGTTCGCTGTAGGCGCGGGCGAAGAGCAGGACGAACCGTCCCTGCTGGCGCACGTTCTTGTCGGTGAAAAGCACCTTGCCGTCGCGGCCGAGGTAGTTGTAGAAGCCGCCGTGCTCCCTGTCCGGCGTGTGCTTCTGCCACCACTCGATCGACTCGATGAGCAGCTGGCGGTATTTCTCGATGTACTGCGAAAGTTCCTGCTTGTCCATTGTCCTATTTTTCCTTTCGCCGCGTATTATGCCATAAACAGCCGCCCCGCATAGCCACTTATGCGAATCAAATAAACACCAATTTAACGAATGGAATTTAACCACGGAACACACCGAAGCCCGCGTCCGCGGGACACCGAAGGCAGCGCGAAAGAGACCTTCGGGCGACTCGCTGACATGCATCCATCTTCCATGTGCCAAGATTTTGGTATAATTAACGCATGAACACCGATTTGATCTATGAAGACGAGACATACGCCATCAGAGGCGCTATTTACGAAGTCTATAAATCACTTGGGACTGGCTACCTTGAAGAGGTTTACCAGAATGCACTTGAAGAAGAGCTGACGTTGCGACACATACCGTTTGTCGCCAAGAAAGCACTGATAGTTCGTTACAAAGGGCGCGATTGCGGCCTTTATGAGCCAGACCTCATCTGCTTCGACAAGATCATCGTGGAGTTGAAAGCCGTTGAGACTCTTCACGAGAAGCATTCCGCGCAACTCATGAACTACCTGAAGGCAACGAGTTTCAAGCTGGGCCTTCTCGTAAACTTTTGTGCATACCCTAAAGTCGATATTCGTCGCCGAGTCCTGTAGTCTTCTGGCAGGCGAATGCATGGTGGCTGATATATCGCAGGCTTCTCTTCAACAGCCACTTTCAGTGTCGCCGAAGGCGTTTCAGAGCATTCCGTGGTTAAGATTCCCACCAAAAACTCCGAATAGCTGTTACACAGCAAAATGAAGCTTAGCAGACAGGTTTCATTGCTAAAACCAGTTATTACACGTCTGCTAGATTGCAAAAATAGAATTAGCAGATAAGTTTACCCTTGCATTGTCCGATAATTTATGAGATAATACAGCCACATCGACCATAAGGAGGCAAAATGTTTATCGGCAGAGAAGACGAACTTAATGCGCTGGACGCATTGTGGGGACGCGATTCAGGCGTTCTCGTCACATGCCGCGGGCGAAGGCGCATCGGCAAGAGCACGCTCATAGAGGAATTCGCAGCAAGGACGTCCGACAAATTCATTGCCATCGAGGGCCTTCCGCCTCGAAAGGGAGTAACCGACGCCGACCAGCGTCGCCATTTCTGCGAAATGGTCGCCGAGCATGCCGGACGGGACTACACCCCGGCAGCGACATGGTCGCTCGCGTTTGCACAGCTCAACGAAATCATCCCGAACGACGCAAGGACGGTCGTGCTCCTCGATGAAATCTCATGGCTTGGCGGCCATTGCCCTGACTTTCCCGGATATCTGAAGGCGGCATGGGACAAACGTTTGCGCAAACACCCCAACCTGATTCTGGTCCTGTGCGGCAGCGTCTCCACGTGGATAGCCGAGAACATACTGGACAGCACCGGGTTTGTCGGACGCGACTCGCTTGACCTGGAGATAAAAGAGCTTTCGCTCTCGGAATCGGTCAAGATGCTGGGCCCCAGCGCCGAAAGGCTGTCGTCGGGAGAACTGCTCGACATGTTCTCCATCACCGGCGGCGTGCCAAAATACATAGAGGAAATCAAGCCGCAGATCTCCGCCGACGAGAACATCCGCAGAATGTGCTTCCTGCCGCGCTCGCTGCTGTTCCGCGAATTCGACGACATATTCTCCGCCGTGCTGGGGCGAAGGGCCGAAAGCCGCGGCCGCATTCTCAGGAAGCTTTCGGACGGCCCGAAATCCGCTTCGGAACTGGCCGCGCTGGAAGGCACGGTGCAGAACGGCGCGATATCACAGGCATTAAAAGACCTCTGCCTAGCGGGTTTCACCGTGCGTGAAAGCGGATTGAACCCCGAGACCGGCAAGCCGCTTCGCCTTGAGCGCTACCGAATTTGCGACAACTATACGCGATTCTACCTCCACGCCATCGAGCCGAGAAAGACCGCGATAGAAAACGGACTTTTCCGATTCTCGTCACTCGAGCAGCTTCCGGGGTGGGAGGCGCTGCTCGGACTCCAGTTCGAGAACCTCATCCTGTCGCACATACCCGACCTGTTCGCACACCTCGGACTCGACAATTCGCTCGTCCTGTCTGCATCCCCGTTCGTCCGCAAGGCTGGCGCAGGCGACAGAGGCGTCCAAATCGATTTGCTGATTCAGACAAGGCGCTCGCTGATGGTCGTCGAGATAAAACGGCGCCGGGAAATTGACCCTTGCGTCGTCGACGAAGTGCTTAAAAAGGTAAAGACGCTTCGCAAGATGACAGATGCATCGATACGAACCGCCCTTGTCTACGATGGCCATCTCGCCAAGTCAATTCCCGCCGACGGGTTCTTCGACTTCATCATACCGGCCTCAAAGCTGCTCGGCACCAACCACTAGCCACCACCCCCATGGAAACGATTCTATTCTTCCATACGTCGCGGCGGCAGGCCTGGCGAAAGGAGCAGGACGGCGCGTTCCGCTTCGCGCGGACGCGGGGCTGGCGAATCCAGGTCGTCGAGCCAACCCGCTCGAAGCCTCACGTCAGGGAGCTCGTCGATCTATGGAAGCCGCTCGGGTGTATCGTCGAATGCTCCGGCGAGAAGTCTGACTACTTCAACGCCGACGGCTTCCTTGGCATCCCCACGGTTTTTCTCGGACGCGACCCGCGAACACTCCCAAAGTGGGCGTCATTCATCAACCCCTCGCCAAAGGGCCCAGGCGAAAAAGCCGCGATGGAGCTTCTCAAGGCTGGCATCAGGTCTTTCGCGTTCGTAGCGACGGAAGGCAACCACTTCTGGAGCCGCGACCGCGAGGCGGAATTCCGCCGCATACTGCGCCTCCACGGAATGGCCTGCGCCGTGTTCGGCCGAAAGGAGTTGTTCCGCACCGAGAAGTCCCGCACGAAGGCATGCGCCGATTTCCTGAAGTCGCTCCCGAAGCCATGCGGCGTAATGGCGGAAAACGACTACGCCGCAGCATTCGTACTTGATGTCGCCAGACAGATGAAGATCCCGGTTCCGTCAAAGCTGTCCGTCATCGGCGTGGACAACGACCCCCAGCTCTGCGAGAACGCCCGGCCCGCCCTTTCCAGCATCCATCTCGACTTCGAGCAGGCCGGCTACCGCGCATGCGAGATACTCTCGGCCCTGATCGCCTGTCCTTCCGCCGGGCCGATCCGCGAGACATACGGGGCGCTCGGCCTCATGCGGCGCGGCTCTACCCCCATCGGCAGCGGGACGCCGCCGCGCGTCGCCAGGATGCTCGCATACATCCGGGAACATGCCTGCGAGGGAATCTCGGCGAAGGAAGTCGCCGCGCAGACACCGGGCTCGCACCGGCTTGCCGAGATGGACTTCCTGCGCGCCACAGGGCACACCATCATGGACGAGCTGAACCACGTCCGCTTCGAGCATGTCGAGGTGCTGCTGCGCACTCCGTCGCAGCGCCTCGGCGCAGTCGCCCACCTCTGCGGATGGAAGACCGAGAACGCGCTACGCGCGGCGTTTCTGAAGCGCTACGGCATGTCAATGCGCGAGTGGCGCGAAGCGCAGACTTCACGGTGAGGCCTTCGCCCGCCCGTCAATCGATCGTCCTCATGCCGATGGTGCCGATGCGCTTGGCACCAGTGCGGCAGACGAGGATCACGTAGCCCCCGAGCGGCACCGAAACGCGGTTGAGACCGGCGGCAAGACTCCCTCGCCGCACATGTCCTCCGAAAGTGTCGCGTACCTCGAACGACGTCTCGCCGGAGAGTTCCAGACAAAGCGACCCTATTCCCGTGCCGTTCAGCACAAACGTCGTCTTGTCAAGATCGGCGACCCGCACGACGCGGTCCGACCCGTAAACGCCAAAGATGCGCTCCGCCGCGCTTTCGCCGCAGATGAGCGGATACCCGGCCTCGGGCTCATGCCCCTTGAAGGATCCGCGCTGGAGCGCATCGCAATGCTCCGCTCCGAACTTCACCCAGTGCGCGATCATCCTGAGGTGGTCCGGCGGAAGGTCCGAGAGCATCATCGAATACTGCACCGTCCCGAAGATGGCC
This sequence comes from Kiritimatiellia bacterium, assembly GCA_017405115.1. The sequence continues at coordinate 7,017 of JAFRBA010000050.1, read as the reverse complement.
GAAATCACCGACCCGGCCGCCTCCTCGACGGGTGTCGCGACGTTCCACTCCAGCATGTCGGCGTGGACGGCGGCGAGCCCCGACGTAAGGCGCAGGTCGGCGATCCTGGCACGGTTTGCCTGTCTGTCGCCAGGGCAGTCCGCCGCGCGCATCATGTTGCCGTACTGCGTGACCGCCGGGCCGATGTAGCTCTGGCGGAACTCGATCAGCACGTCGGGGTCGTTCGCGCGAAGCCGCCGGACGACCTCGCCCATCAGCACGTTCACGGCGTCGGGAACGGTCCTGATGTCGCGCCCCGCATAGTTCTCTGCGACGGCAGGGTCCGCACCCTGCACGGCGAAGCTGTCGATGAAGTCGAGCTTAAAGCCGTCGAGCCCCCATTCCTTCTGCGCCTTCTCGTACAGGGAGGCGAGGAATTCGCGCACCTCCGGAAAGCGCGGGTCGAGCACGCTTGCGCGAAGACGCTTGTTGTGGTACAGGTACTTGCCCTTGAAGCGACCGAAGTTCTCCGACTTCTCGCCGACGAACGGCACGGAGTACCACATCATGTACTTGAGCCCCGCCGCCTGGACGCGCTTCACGTGCGCGGCCATGTCGGGGAAGCGCCGCTTAGAGACCTCCCAGTCGCCGCAGTACGCGTAGCCGCGCGACGTGTCGTCCGTCTGCCAGCCGTCATCGACAATGAGCGTCTTCATGCCGAGCGATGCGGCGATCCTGGCCTCTGCCTCAATCTTCTCATCCGTCACGTCCTGATGGAACTGGTACCACGTCGAGTAGAGCGGCGCGAACGCCGCGTCCGGCGCAACGGCCGGCGGATATCCACCTTCGCGGCGGATCCAGTCCGTCGCGTCCCTGACGGCGTCGCCCCAGAAAATGTCTCGCCGGTCAATCCGCAGCGCAACGGAATATTCCGTGCGCGGCGCCTCGGGCGTGCAGAAAAACTCGAAGTCAACCTTGACGACGCACCCCTCTTCGCGCAGGCGAATCCCGAAGGCGACGTCGCGCAGAGCCTCCGACGCGGCGACAGTCAGCCGGTTGCGGTCGGCGCAGTCCTTTGCGCAGGCGAGCGGAAGCGACCGCGCGAGGTTGGACTTGTACAGCCCCTGCCAGTCCACGCGGACGCCGGCGTGGCTTCCGATGTCAGCCGTCCATACGTGGTGCGCGCCGTCCTGCGGAACGGAGAACGTCACGCCGAACTTCGGCGGCACGGCGGGCTCCAGCGACTTCATCGAGACGCGGTATTCGCACACGCCCTGGCCGCGCTCGACCGTCGCGCCGTCGAACGTCCACGTGCCTGCGCTTTCGCACACTACGCGCGGCGAAACCGCGCCAAAGGCCGGCAGCACCGCCGCCAACACAAGAGACAGGATTGATTTTTCGTGCATAATGGGGGTATTATAACAAAAAGACGGACATCGAGTTGCCCCACGTGCCTACCAGAAGCCGCCTGTCGTCGAACGGATCTGTAACAAGACACATTATCTCAGGCCGGTCGAATCCTCCGGCGACGTGGCGCTTCCATCCGTCTTGCGAACCGGTACCGAGACCGATGGACAACAGCCCCTTCCCACCAAATCCATCGTCGTGCCAACGTGCGTTGCGAGAAGCCATGAACAATCGTCCGCCGCAGAATGCGACGGCGTTCAAGTCATTCCACGGCTTCTCGTGGTATATGCGTCGCCATGCCGCACCGCCGTCCTCGGAGAGCCAACATCCGCCGCGATTTCCGATGCACTTCACGACAACCGCGATGCGCCGATCCGACACGGCGATATCCTCGACGGAACCATCCGCCTCGGATGCCGAAGGGGCGAATATGCAATTCCACGTCCTGCCCTTGTCCGCACTGCGCCAGACCTGCGGCGGCATCGCCCCATTGCTTGCTGTTCCGGCGTATATTGCGCCGTCCGCCGCCGCAAGCGAGACGACACGCCTTGCGCACGGGAGGGCGTTCGTAGGCATGTCCGTCCAGCTTCCGCCTCCGTCGCAGCTCGTCACAAGCCCCTTCTTCGCGTGCGCAACGGCAAGCGCGTACGGCGCGGCGGACGAAAGGACCTGCATGTTCTTCGCGTGGCCTTCCGTCCACCCCCTCGGATTCTTAACGAGCGTCCACGTCCGTCCGCCGTCCGTGCTTCGCGCCGGGAGACCGCGCCCGCCGCCGCCCCACGTTCCGAACACGCCCCAGCAGAGATTCGACTCCGTCGGGGACTGTGCGACCGTCGAGCATATTCCGGCATGCGACTTCGGTATTCCGTCCATGCAGCGCTTCCAGCTTCTGCCCGCATCTTCTGTCACCATCAGCCCTACGTCATAGAACGCCGCGAACCATCGGTCCTTCGCAAACCTGTCCGGCACGATTTCAGAGACACAGAGGACGTCAAGCCCGGTCCCCGCTATTGCCTCGCCGCTCCGCCTCTCCGCCGTGTAGCACTGCTTCCACGTCGCGCCGCCGTCCTCCGTGCGGTATATCCCGCTCGACGTGCCGAACGCCACCGTCCGCGGATTTGCACGGGCGACCGCAAGCGACACGGCTGGTGAACGCCAGAACTCGTCTATCCATCCGCAGGGCAACTTGTCAACTGCGACCTTCCACGATCGTCCGCCGTCACGCGAAACGCAAAGACCCTGTTTGAACCAGATTCCGCCGCACCAGACAGTGTCTGGATCGGATGGATCTGCCGCGACGCACGAGCGACCCCACGCGTCCATCGGCTCGCTCCCGTCGCTCAGCCTGTGGAAGTCCGGAAGCGGCGATGTCTTGGCCCACGTCTCGCCGCCGTCGTCCGAACGCCACACCGACGCCTCGTGCGGAAACGGCTTCGGCTTCTTTTCCCGCATTGCAAGATAGACTCGGTTGGGATCGGCGGCAGACCGGGACATCGCCTTGGCAATAGTGTCCGTCGGCAATCCCGTGCCAACGCGCCGCCAATGAACGCCCGCATCGCCGGAACGAAACAACCCGCGCGACGTAAGCGCAAGAAGGTCTGCGCCGTCCCCTGCGCTTAACGAGAGATCGTAGATTTCCGTCGGCTGCCCTGCGACGAGCGGATCGCCTTTTGCGACAACCATCGACCACGTCTCGCCGCCGTCGTCCGAACGGTAGAGATGTCCCAGCGTCCCGGCTTCGCGCCCCTTGCCGCGCGGACAACCCGTCGCGGCATAGACGCGACGGGGATTCGTCTCGTCCCATGCGACACGCTTGATCGGCAGCGAATGCCCGTTGTTCTTGGGCGGCGGAAGACCATTCGCTAGATACCGCCATTCGATGCCGAGGTTGTCCGAAACGTACAGTCCGCCGTCGCCACCGATTATGAGGCGGTTTGAATCAGACGGATCTTCGGCGATCGTCTCGACCATCGGATTGCCAAGTCCGCGATTGCGGATTTCCCAATGCTTACCGCCATCAGGCGAAAAGTAGAACCCGCCCACGTCGCATCCGGCGAAGAACCGCTGCGGTTCATGTCTGCTGGGCAGCACGCACTCGATCCATCCGCCTCCCCCCGGCCCGACCGTACGGATTTCCTCTTTCGAAACGTCAACACGGTCAAAGACGGCATCCGGGGCGAAAGCGGTGTCAAACGGCTTGCCGGACGAAACCGATCCTCGGACATTCTCGAACCTTACGCCCTTCAACGGAGTAAGCTCATTACCCATGACGACAAAGGGCTTCTTGGCCTTGACCTCGATGTTGCGGAACGTCATGTGGCCGAAATCGCGCAAGGCTATCCCGGGCTCAACAAGAATCTCCACCGGGTGTCCGTAGCAGCCGATCTTCCAGTTCTCAAAAAGGATTTCGCCCGTCTTGAGATATCCGTTGCAGCCCTTTTCGAGATAGACGCGCGGCTGTTTCGACACGATGCCGTTCAGACCAGTGAACGTCATGTCGCGGAATACGGCGTTGCGTATCGTGTCGTCCGACGGACATCCGATACGAACGCCCTGGCAGAAGCTGTTGAGGACGCAGTTCGACACGACTACGTCTTCTGTGACGACCGGCTCGTCGGCGTTGAACTTGTGGCGGATCGCCCTGAGCACAAGACAGTCGTCGCCCGTCTTGAACCTCGAGTTGCCGACGCGCACATGGCGGCATCCGTCGAAGTCGATGCCGTCCGAGTTTATCATCTTCTGCTCCGCGTCGATGGTGATTCCGTCTATCGTTATGCCGTCGCAGAGCCTGAGCCACATCGTCCAGAGGGGGCAGTCCCTGAACGTCACGCCCTCGAACCGTACGTTCCGGCAGCAGTACATCACCACGGCGCGAGGGCGCGGGCACGGAGGCTTCGCCCACCAGTAGCCCCAGAGGGAGGTGCTGCGGTCGAAGAACGCCGGTCCGTCGATGCGTATCTCCCCCTTCCCGGTTATGGCTATGCCATCTGCCTCCTCCGCGATGATGAACGCCTTTCGCGTGACTGTCGGCGTCGTGTTCTCGTCGCCGTAGCGATAGACCATCTCCTCGGGGATCACGTCGTCGTAGTCTTCGGGCTTCGAGCCTCCCAGGAGAACCGCGCCATCCTCCAGGTGCAGTTCGACGCCGCTCCTCAGCCGCAAAGTGCCACAGCGGTGAACGCCCTTCGGCACGACAACCTTTCCGCCGCCGCGTGCCGCAGCAGCGTCGATTCTCGCCTGTATCATCGCCGTCTCATCCGCGCCATCGGGCCGACAGAGTCCGCCCCCAGCCCGTGCCGAGAATACGGAAAATGCAACAAGGCATAACAGCCCGCCGACAAATCCAGCGCGGGGCTCGCAAAGTACGCGAAGATTCATCAAATCACCTGAAGCTCAGGATAAAGCCTTTTCTGGGGCAGAGATAAATGGTAGTAACGCCATTTTCCGACCGAGTGCGAATGCTCCATTTGTCAGAAGCCGACGCAACAAGCGTAAGCGCACCGCTAACGTTGCCGCTTACCGCAAACACCGGAATCGGTTCGGAAGCTCGGAGATCGTCGTCTGGAACAAGCGTCGCCACAGAGGATGAACCTGTCACCGGCACGAACGAGCAGTCTCCGGCGACCGCCACGAGCGGAGTTTCGCTCGCACGGGCGATTATGACAGTTCCACGGAGCGAAGCATTTCCAGAAATCGCAATCGAGCCGCTGTCCGCAATAACCAGAGTGCCGCGCCCCTGCATTTCTCCGCTTATGGCCGTTGCCGGTCCGGCGAGAGTCAACTTTCCGTTATCACGGACGTTTATGGTCTGGAGCGCGCTAGAACCTCCTAGCGTGACATCGCCTGTTATTGGGGAGGCAGAACCGGTCTCCACTGCAAAATCTCCGTCGTAGCGGAATGTCGCGCCGAGGGCGACAGTGCTATTGCCGACGACTTGGAGCGTGCCAGCGGTGTTTTCAGCAAGTGCTGCCGTGGCTGTCGCTGCCGTGACAACAGGCTTCGCCGGAGCGACGAACGAGACCGTAAGCGCGTCTCCTGATGCATATCCCTCCCCCCTGCAGGTCACGATTACGTTCGTCACCGTACCTGTGTCGTAGTCTATCTGCGCTACCGCCGTAGCATTGGAGCCGCTGCCTCCTGAAATATCGACGAGCGGCGGCAGGAAATAACCTGCGCCCCCGCTTGTAACGGCAATGGATGCGACACCCCAGCCTCCGGGCTTGCGGAACCTCGCGCTGTTGAGATTCATGCCGCTCGCCTCACCGGCAGAAGTCTGCGCCCTGAGCCTACCGCCACCGGGATAGACTACGGCATCCACACCTGTAAGAAGCTCGGTGTTCGCCTCGTAGCCTGGGGACGAGGTGATGCGCTGCAGCGTACCGCCGTCAAAGGAAAGCGTTGCCCGCGTGGCCGAGCCGCCAGCCTTGACCTTGAAATGCCCTGTGAGCGACAACTGGGAGTTGCCGTTGAGGTTGACCATAGCTCGCGACCGCCCGGCATAAGTCGATGTCGTGTCGTTGTAGGGGTATAGATGCTGGCAGCGCACAGTCGCGTTTCCGCCAAGAGTCAGGACTGACGGACAATCGGAGCTGTCGCTCGTTCGAGTGACCATGCGAATGTTGTGTCCGTCAAGGGTAATTTCCCCGCCATCGGAAAAAAACTCACTGCGACCCAAATTTCCAAGATATAACTCGCCGTTATTCATGGTGAACGACCCGCCGTGGACATAAAGCGCACCAGCACTGCCGCTTCCCCATCCAAGACGCACGTTGGACGAATTTGTCGCTGCACCGCCGGACATCTCCCACGAGCCGAATGAATTCTGGTTGTTGCCGAATGTGACGGCATTGCCAACTTTCACAAGTCCTCCGCGCTGCACAACGCCACCTCCGGTGTTCGACCCGCGGCCCGGCATCAGCTCTGAACCAGAATCCAAGACCAATGAAGACTCCGCACCGACTTCGATGCGCGCGCTGTTGGCGTCTCCCGCGAGGAAGAGATGCGTCGAATATAGTTTCATCATGCTGTCGCCGACAAGGGCAATTCGCGTCGGATCATCGCCGCTCCCACCGGCCAAAACGCGTTTGTTCGATGCATATGTAACGCGAACTTCGGCATTCACGTGATCGAAGACGATTGGACCGCCGTTGATCGCCCAGTCAGTCGACGTATTGGCGACATTGAGCGTCCTTTCCGTTGGCGATCCCCCCAGAAATCTCAGAGTGCCTCCTCCGAGCACCTTGGTCGACTTGAATTCGACGGCGGAGGTATTGCCAACCGTCACCGTGGTGTCAGGCGTAGACGTGCCGCCAAACTGAACAACATCTCCATTCGCCGGCGTCCCGTTGGGCGTCCACTTCGTCTCGTCACTCCACGCGCCGGAGACTCCCGGCGTCCAGGTGTACGTACCGGCAGAAGCCGTCGCGACGGCGGCAAGCAATACAGCGAGGGTCGTCGCATCAATCAGTTTTTTGTAGAGTAGAGACCCACGCCTCGGCTTTGCTGCCGGTGCGACTTCCCCCTCGTCAAACCGTACGTGCGGATGTCCCGCATACGGCTTTCCATCGAGTGCTTTTCCTGTTGCCATGGATTCTTTCCTTTCTTCGATTGTGTTGCGTATTATACGCATTT
>JAFRBA010000049.1 GCA_017405115.1 Kiritimatiellia bacterium | reverse complement strand
GCGAAGATCAGCGCCTCGCCTGGCGCGGCGTGTTCGCTCAAACCCGTACCGGCGGCGAAACTCATCAATACGAACTTCAACTTCGGCTCGTTGATGATGTCCTTGTTGACGATGCGCCCCTCCGCGTAGGGAAGAACGTCCTTGAGCGAGAATGCCTCGCCTGGATTCAGTTTCATTTTGTGTTCCTTTCCTGTTTCGATTTCCGTATAGACGATGCCCATCTCGGTCTTGACGCCCAACGGCTGGCCGACAGGCGTGACGAAAGCATCTCCCTTTGCGATCTTTGCGTTCTTTGCGGCTAAAACCTCTCCCTCGCCGTCGATGACTACCCAGAGTTTATGGTAGTCGTATGTTTCGGGGCTGATGTCTGTTCCGGCCGAAAGGGCGAAATGGGAGATTCTACGCCCAGCGACTTCGGCAACGGCCTTCGAGACCGTGCAGCCGACGACGGGCGCATTCTCCGCCGCTATCGAGAAAACCTCTCCTTTGCGTTCGTTCATGGCGTCTCCTTCACGAATCGATTATCTTCCCGTCGAGCGAGAGTGTGACGACCTGCCAGGGGATGAACTTGCCGCTTGCCTGCAATGCCTTCTTCGCGGCCATCTCAAGCCCGCCGCAGCACGGGACCTCCATGCGCACGATTGTAACGGACTTGATGTCGTTCTCGCGCAATATCTCCGTCAGCTTCTCCGAGTAGTCAACCGGATCGAGCTTCGGGCAGCCGACAATCGTCACCTTTCCGCGCATGAACTCCTGATGGAAGTTCGCGTAGGCGTAGGCCGTGCAGTCGGCGGCGATGAGGAGCTTCGCGCCCTTGAAGAACGGCGCAGTCGCAGGGACAAGGCGTATCTGGCATGGCCACTGCGAAAGTTGTGAGTTTGGAGTTGCGGTGCCACATTGGTAGGGCGGGCAGCCCTCTGCCCGCCGAAGCGGCGGTCGCGGGGCGACCGCCCTACCGTTTTCCTCCGCACGGTTGAACTGGCGCATTGCCTTGCCGGGGCAACCTCCTGGTAGTACCACATGCTGAGCAGATGGAGATTGTGATTCAGTAAGTTTTGGTTTAGCCATGGCAGATTCAACTCCTTTCAACTTTTCAACTTTCAACTTTTCAACCGCTTCGGCGTCGTATGCGGCGGCCTCGCGCTCGACGATTTTGATCGCACCGGCGGGGCACTCCGGCAGGCAGTCGCCCATGCCGTCGCAGTAGTCGTCCTTGACGAGCTTCGCCTTTCCGTCCACCATCGCAATCGCGCCCTCGTGGCAGGCGTTCGCGCACAGCCCGCAGCCTATGCATTTCGCTTCGTCTATCTCGACAATCTTTCTTTTCATGGCCATTTACCTCCTGTTCACCTGTTGACGATGCACAGTATATCATTTCACGGCTGTGAAATATGTTGTCCCTCCAACATTGTGGAAGCGCCAGGAAAATGATAGACTATCTGGCATGGAACGTGGAAGCACATATATCGCTGTGCAGGCGAAAAAATGCCCGGTCTTCGACGGAATCGGGATCGAGAGTCTGTCCGCCCTTTTTGCCTGCCTTGGCGTGAAGCGGCGCCGCATTGAAAAGGGGGATGCGCTGATGAGGACCGGCGAACGCGCCGACAGAATAGGCATTCTGCTGTCGGGTTCGCTTTCCGTCTCGGCATACGACCTTGACGGACGCCGCACCATCATCAAGCGGATAGGCCCAGGTGAAATCGTTGCTGCAGCACAGGCGCTGTCCGGGGCGGATACGATGAGTGTCGATGTTGAAGCAGACGGGGACTGCGATGTTCTTCTCGTAAAGACCGACCGCATTCTCTCGCCCTGCGAGAACGCCTGCGCGTTCCACTCCCGTCTCGTCAGGAACATCATGCGCACGCTCGCCGTAAAGACGCTTGAGCTGAATCGGAAGATCGAGATTCTGTCGCACCGCTCCACGCAAGATCGGCTGATGTCCTATCTGCGCGCCGTGGCAAAGCAGAAAGAATCCGTCGAATTCGACATTCCATTCGACCGCCAGCAGCTCGCGGACTACCTCTGCGTCGAGCGCAGTGCGCTTTCGGCGGAAATCAGCCGGTTGTCCAAGCTCGGCCTGATCACATCGCGGAAAAACCACTTCACCATCCGCCGCAGCATCTGACGGTCAGACCCCGCGCGCCGCCGCGCAATGGTGCCGGCTCGTAGCCGATTTTCGGTGCCCTCGTCAGCCGCTTCGGGCTTCATGATGACGGGGCGGAGTCCGTCGTTGCAGCCCACGATGGCGACACCGGGCTTCTTGATCCAGTCGCCATAGCAGAAGAGCGACTTGTCCGCGCCGGGCGCCAGCGCAAACACATACTGGCAGATCGCCTTCCACGACGATGCTTGCTACGAAAACGCCGACTCATGCCCTGTTGCCGCGCTTCCACTGCGCTTTCACGTATTTTGGCATGTCACTGTATCTGATACCGACGAGAAGTGTCATCGTCTTCTGCAGCATGCCGAAACACACGATCATGAGCAAGGGACCGAAAACATAATCGTACCATGCGCCGAGATGATTGCAGGCAAGATACGCGATGAGGACAACGCTTTCGGTTGCCTCAAGGATGGCGGTGACCATGCCAGGCGTGTAGGGCGTCTTGCACTGGAAAAGCCGAATTCCCACAATGTGGACAACGCCCTCGATAATGCCGAAAGTGGCGACGGCAACGGCAAAGAGGATCGTGGAGTCGAAGACGAAAGGAACGACCGTAATCAGCAAGAGGAGGATTCCTGCAGGGATGCGGCTCGCACGCTTGATTTCATCGCTTACCTCTATCTGCACGAGGGAGGCGATCATGTTGACGAATCCACCCGGATACTTGCCTTCTTCCCATTCATGCAGAACGAAGAGGACGGAATAGATGACCGTGAACTTCTGGATCGCCGACAACTCTCCCATGAACGCCGGAACCGTCAGCAGCGTCATGGCGATGACGGTATAGATCTCAAGTGCGTAGTGCTTTATGAATTTCCAGAGCGTCATGTCCTTTTGCCTTGTAATAGCTTGGATTCCTCAAAAAGCTGCCGCCAACCTTGTCGGCGGTCAGCCGTGCGACAAGGGCATACCACTTGTCCGTATCTTTCCTGCGCAGCACGGCGTAGTCCGGAAAGTTCTTCCACAGGAGCTCCGGTATGTTGATGGCGCAGAAAACCACCGCCAGAAATGCATAGAGCATGGCTTTCATTTCAACGTAACATTCCCCATCCCAACTGCCTTGTTGGCCCCCTATCTTGCATGGGTAAATGATCCACCTTCAGCCTGTGCGCCGCACCACGAACACTGCGCCTGTCCAGAGAGGATCGTGCGACCGCACTGGCGACATGTCAGAGGGGCGGTCTGAGTCGAGTCCTGGCCGTCAAGCCGACCATCGCGCATGTCTATCTCCTGTACCTTGGCATCAAGATCGGCATCCGTGAGACCTGCCTTATCTTTTAGCAACTCCCACATTGACTGGACGACCAGATAGAGCCGTTCCGTGTTCTTTCGCGTCTTGTCGGATGACATGGCACTTTCACGCGCAACATCACGGGCGTGTTGAGCATCAACTTGCGCGATGAAGTTCTGCGCATACTCAATATGCTGTCCCAGACCACTCACAAATCACTCACCTTTCTATTTTCATTGTCGACACTACCCTCTTTGCGAGATTCTGCAACCCAGGCGTCGAGCATGGCCCGCGCTATCGATCCGTGGCGGGGGAATTCCGGCAGGTGCGCGCGGTCGAACCACCCGGACTCCACGACCTCTTCGCCGTCGGGCTTGAGTTCGCCGGAAGCGTACTCCGCCCTGAAGCCGATCATGATGTTCGACGGAAACGGCCACGTCTGCGAACCGAAGTAGCGGATGTCCTTCACCTCGATCTCCGCCTCACGCGACGCCTCTCGCATCTCGTCGGGCTTCATGTCGCGGAATGTCTCGCGGAGGTTCTTCATTTGCCCGGCGTCCATTACTGATAGTTCCTGATCCGGACGTCGATTCCGCTTCCTGCGAGGAGGTCTGCAACCTGCTGGATCGGCGTCTGGGAATAGTGATAGGGGAACAGCACCTTTGGCTTGATCGTTCGCGCCGCCTTCGCGACCTGCTCCGGCGTCATTGTGTACGGCTGGTTGCAGGGCAGGAAGGCAACGTCAATGTCCTTCAGCGCGGCCATCTCCGGGATGTCCTCGGTGTCGCCGGCGATGTAGATGCGAAGTCCGTCGATTGTCAGCACGTACCCGTTGTCGCGTCCCTTGGGATGGAACTGCGTATGACCTGGCGTGGTGTTGTAGGCCGGGACGGCGTCCAACTTGATTCCCTTCGCAAGCACGCGACTTTCGCCGTTCGCCAGAACCATTCCTAAGCCCAACATCTTCTGGACCGCCGGGTTGGCGACTATCTCAGTGCCGTCTTTCCGAAGCGTGGCAATCGTATCGCGGTCGAAGTGGTCGAAATGCTCGTGCGTGACGAGGATGACGTCGGCTTTCGGAAACTTCGAGTAATCCGTTTCAGGCGCGTACTTTGCCACGGGATCGACCTGGATTTCAAGCCCGTCGTACTGAATACGTAGGCTGGCGTGCTTGATCGCCGTGATTGTAACGGCCTTGCCCTCCTTGGTCTTGAACGTGTCCGTCTGGAAGTCCAGCGCGTCTCCCGTTGTCGCGGAAGCAGCTGTCGCGGCGAAAACCGCGTTGAGCCAGTTGACGACGTCGTCTTCCGTGTGATGTACTGTCACGCCCGTGCCCAAGCGGCGCTCGATCTGGTTCGAGCCGCGAATCGCGAGCCCTTCCTTGACCGTCGCGGCAGGACACGCCTTGCGCACGTCCACGAAGTAGCGGCCCGCGCCTCCGCCGCCGTGCGTGCAGAACGGCACGACCGTCTCGCCCGCAAACGAATGCGTCTTGAAGAATTCCGCGACCGGAGGCGCGTACGTTCCGTACCAGATCGGCGAGCCGATGAACACCACGTCGTAGCCGTCGAGCGAAGGGACGGACTTTATCGCACGCGTTCCTCCGTTCTCCATGTCCTTCTTCGCGGCCTTGAGCGTTTCGCCGTAGGCGTCGGGATACGCCTCGACGGCTTCGATCAGGACAAGCTCGCCGCCCGTGTGCTTGGCAATCCACTTCGCGACCGTCGCCGTGTTGCCGACCTTTGACTGTGAATAGTAGACAACCGCGACCTTGCCCGGCAGCTTTGCCGTCAGCGCCACCGTCGCCTCCGTCGAGCGACTTGCCAGTATTCGGCATCCCGCCACGACAGCGATCACGGCAACGACGACGACGCCAAGTATGATCAACAGGACTTTCATTGCATTTCTCCTTTGAATGTTTCTCACACGATTTCCTTGAAATAAGGGCAGATGTTGGCAAACGAACCGTCATTCATCCGGAATCCGCGCGGTATCATACCAAGTTGCGTGAACCCAAGCCGCTCATAGAGATGGCGCGCATGGACATTGCCTTCGACGACGGCGTTGAATTGGAGCACGCCGAATCCGTGCGCCTTGGCCTGGGCGAGGCAGTCAAGCACGAGCTTTTCGCCGATGTGCACTTTGCGAACCCCTCAAGACGGTAGAGATTGCGCGGGCTCTTGCGACTTTTGCCATGCAAAAGCTCCTTGCTGCGCTCGTCGGCCAACCTGATCGCCGTTGGCGACAGGCGCATTTTGAAATGCCGGAACGTCCGCCCGACCAGGTCTGCCTGATTTTCAGTCATGTTCTCTGTTTAGCGCGATGAGCTACATTATACCAAATCTCGGCTTCTCGAGACAGACGGCAATTTTCCCTTGGGATTTGGAAACAACCCTTCGTCCGGCGACGGAGCGGGGGCGCTTCTCCGTTTTTCACCGTCCCTCCTTTGTAATGGAAACAACCAAAACAACTTTCAAAAACAACTTAGTCCTACGGGCACACCTTGAACATTCTCACTTTCAGGATCGTTATAGCTTATGGATCGGCAAATGGGCGCGGGCGAGTTAGCCCGCGCGCATAAGGTAAGTTGTTTCAAATAGTTGTTTCCATTCAATGGAAAAGGTTGCGGAGAATTATGGAGATGCGCCCACGGAGCGGTAGCGCCGCGATTTGACCTCGCCGGGCCGTTATGGTAAACTTTTGGAGTTTTCTATCGGGGGGAATTATACCCTCAAACGGAAAGCGAGATGGAAACCATGCCAGCGATACGAACTTTTGCAAAGCCGGGTAATGATACGGTCACGGTGCAGATTCCGAAGACCGCATATCATGGCGGAACGGAAGCTGTGACCGCGCCGGAAATCCGCGATCGGCTCCATGCGCCGGATTTCGGTAAAGGCGTTTATACGACCGCCAGCGAGGAACAGGCCGTGCGTTGGGCGAAGCGTGTCCGACTGGAGCGAGTGACAATGGGCGGCTACGACAAGATAGACTACGCCGTCAACATCGTGGAGGCGTACCGCCAAGCAAAAGGGCTTTCCGGCGCGGAGGTTGCGCGAAGCTAGGTACCCATTAATATGAGAGATGCGAAGAAAGACGCAATCGGGATGGCCGCGCGACGCGAACGGCTGCTGGAGGCCGGGTTCCGCCTCATGTCCGCGCGCACCATCGAGGCGGTGACGCTCCAGGAGATCGCCGACGAGGCCAAGATCGGAATTGCCACGCTCTACCGCTACTTCAAGGCGAAGCCCGACCTTGTGATCGAGATCGGCACGAACATCTGGAAGCGGTACTACGTGGAGGTGGAGAAGGAATACGCCCGGCTGAACGGACCCGCCATGAACGCCGCCGAGGAGTTGGAGTTCTTCCTCGACAGCATCATTGAGCTCTACCGTAGCCGCAGGGACGTTCTGCGCTTCAACCGCAACTTCGACACTTACGTCCAGCACGAGCGCTGCACCGCCGCGCAGATGCGCCCCTATAACGACGCCGTCGCCGTCTTCGCGAAGAAGTTCCACACCGTGGTCCGCAAGGCCCGCAAAGACGGCACGATCGACATCCGCGTCTCCGAGTCGCAGCTCTTCGTGAACCTCCTCTACATCATGGTCTCCGTGGCCGGCAAGTACGCCGAGGGCCTGGTCTACCCGCCGCACGGCGAGCAGGACATGACCGACGGCCTCCTCATGCTCAAGCGCATGATCATGGCGGCGCTCAGGAAGGGAATGGTGGGGACGATGGCGACTGTGGCGACATTGGCGACACCTTGCTCCCCGTCCCCAATGTCCCCATAGTCCCCATCGTCCCCACAGTCCCCCCTTTTGCCAACTTCGCCGAAATGTGATAGACTAACTATCACTCCAATTTAAGCCACCAAAGGAGGCGACATGGAACCATCACACTTCCGCAAGATTCGCACGGTTTTCGCCGCGCTGCTCGCAGCGGCCGCGACAGGCGCGGCCATCCCGGCCTACGCCTCCGCGTTCACCGTCACGAGCGCCACGAGCGGCCAGACCACCACGTTCACCGTGACGCGCTCGGGCGACACGTCCGTCGCCGAAACGGTCGCCTACCGCGCCGTCTCGTGCTCCGCGCTCGCCGGGCTCCACTTCCGCGAGACCGCCGGCCGCCTCGCCTTCGCCGCCGGACAGACCTCCCTCCAGGTCTCCGTCGAGGAGCGAACCGCCGCGCAGATCAACGACCCGAGCTTCACCTACTTCCAGTCCGGCGGCGCCACCGGCGCCTCGCGCGCCTACCGCTTCGAGGTCGTGGACGAAGGCGGCTTCCCCGTCGCCGCCGCCGACCGCTCGATCGCCTACGACTCCTCCCTGTCCGTCTCCGCGGCCGCGTTTGCCGCGAACGCCCTCGCGGTCTCCTCCGGCGAGATCACCGTGACGGACGGCGGCTACGCCCAGGCCTACCACGCCGTCCCGCTCTCCTCCTACTTCTCCTCCGCCGTCCCGCAGGACTACCTCGCCGCCAGCGGCGCGCGCATCCAAATGACGCTCGACTTCCAGGCCAAGGAGCTGAGCGACGGCTACCAATACGTCCAGATCCTCGCCGACCAGACCTCCGCCTACGACTCGGGTGCCGGCGACGGCGACCCCGGCACCCTTCGCGCCTCCTCCTATCTGGCAGGCTTCGAGCTCTGGAAGGGCAACACTCTCGCAGAGTATGCCACGCTCTCATTCCCCGTCACCTCGGCCGGCAACAACTGCGGTGCCGTCTCCACGCCCTGGAAGGACACCGGACACAACGATCTCGGCAACCTCTGCCAGCAGCGCTTCGCCGCCAACTGCCGCGCCGCCGACGGCCGCCTCTCGCTCCCCGCCTCGCTCTCCACGCTCGGCGTCCGCTTCGACGCCTCCGGCAGCGGCAACGACGACTGGGTCGCCAAGTCCGTCGTCGCCCGCCTCCAGGCCGTCCCCGCCGGCCCCTCGCTCCTCGCGAGCCGCCCCGTCGTCATCACCCCCGCCCCCGTCTGCAAGGGCACCACCGTCGCCGTCTCGCTCGTCTTCGGCGAGATCGTGACCGTCTCCTCGCCGTCCTCCCTCGCGCTCTCCACCTCCTGGGGCGAACTGCCCTACGCCGCCGGCTCCGGCGCGAACGTCCTCACGTTCGCCGGCCCCGTCACCGCCGCCGCCGGCACCCCGCTGCGCGTCACCGGC
>JAFRBA010000048.1 GCA_017405115.1 Kiritimatiellia bacterium | reverse complement strand
GGGAAGAATATGGGCTCCAATCTTACTAAAAGGAAACGACAAATAAGCTACTAAAAAAAGCATAGACGAACCCCTGCCAGATCTAGCAGGGGTTCTTTTTTGCCTCTGAAACACCCCTTGAACACAACTATTTTGCCGCGGCAAAATAGTTGCTTTTTTATCCTTTTTTCCCTTCTCTTCCTTTGCTTCCCGCGTTCCGTTTCCCGCTTCCGCGATATGTAATATACTAGCGGCGTTCTTCATCGAACACCCTCCAGTTGGCGGACGCCGGCTCTCCGCCGAAAACCGGCACTGAATTTTATGGAAGATACTGGGAACAAAGAGGCGCATGTAGAGTGGCTGCTTGAAGAAGCGGCCGAGGCGCGGCTGCTCGGCTGGGAATGGGCCGAGGCCCACGGCGTCGAATGGCTCGCCGCCGCCTACAACGGCATCGGCCCCGAGTTCGCCGGCGAGGCGATCCGCGGCAAGGCCACATCCCACCTCGCCGTCTTCGAGCCCGCCGCCCTGATCCACGACGCCCGCAACCATGTGAGCGACGGCACGCACGAGGCGTTCGACTACGCGAACTCCGAGTTCCGCTACAACTGCCTCCAGCTCGCGGACCGCGCATACCCCTGGTGGAGCTGGAAGCGCTATCGCGCGCGGTTCGTGGCCGAGGCCCTCTTCGACTTCGTCTCTTCCCCCGCCGGCTGGAAGGCCTGGCTCGACTGCTTCGAAAGGAGAAACAACCAATGAAAAACGCAATCAGAATGTTAGTAGTCGTCCTGTGCGGCGGCGTTCTCGCCGTCGGCTGCAGCGTAACCAAGGTGGAGTATGAGAAGAACGACAAGGGCGAAGTCTCATACAGACTCTACCGCAATGACCATTGGCTCAAGACGGAGTCCACCGGCCTTCGCGGCGGCATGACGGACGCCGGCAAGTTCGAGTTCGCCGCCGAGGGCATGAAGGCGTCGCCCAGCGAAGAGTTCAATCGCACGATGCAGACCTACACCACCGCGTTCGTCCAGCTCGCGCAGATCGCCGCCGCGGCCTACAATCCGTCGGCCAAGGACGCCGCGCAGGGCGCAGCCAAGTCCGCCGCCGCGCCGTCGGTGGTCGTCAACGCGCAGGCCGCCCAGCCTTCCGTCGCCGCGGAGCAGCCGGCTGCATCCACCAACGGCGTCGACTGCGTGGACTGCGCCCCCTCGAAATAAGAGTCGTGCAATGGAACTACAGGACGGCCTCTCGCTCACCCTCGGCGGCACCACGCTCGCCCTCCTCGTGAAGGAGGGCTTCGCATGGCTGCGCGCCCGCCGCCAGCGCACCGAGATCGCGCCCAGCCCCCTGCCCGTGGACAAGCTCGACAAGTTCGTCACCCGCGGCGAGTTCAACAAGCACGTCGAGGACAACGCCCGCGACCACGAGAACATGTTCGCCCGCCTCAACGCCAACGACAAGCTCACCTCCAAGCTGGAGGGCGTCCTCGAGGGGATCCGCGAGGACCTCAAGGCCATAAAGGACAAGCTATTCAGGAGGACAAAATGATGGACGCAACCGACAGGCACGTGATAAAGACCGCGCTGCGCACCCTGCAGGCGGCGGGCGGAGCGGGCATGAAGAAGGCCGCGCTCCTTGAGCAGATCGACCTCGCGGCCGGCGCGCCGACCACCGACGAGCAGCGCGAGGCGGCGTTCCAGATGATGAAGGACCGCGGCTGGATATGCTGGCACATGGAGCCTGTGTGGCACGACCAGCGGTGGACGATCACCGAGCGCGGCCTGACAGCGCTGGAGGGGATGTGAAGAAGCTGCGCACAGACGCATGGGAGGCGCAGCTTTCCGAGGACGTGCGGCAGCAGCTGTACGCCTACACCAAGCCGCCCACGAAGGAGGAGGCCGAAGCCGGGCGCCCGCACTTGGCGAACTTCGAGCGCGACGTGCTTCCGTGGCTGTCGCTGCAAGGCATCCCCGCGCCGCAGCGCTCGACGTGGTACAGGTTCGTCGGGCGGATGGAGGCGCAGGAGCGCGAGGACCGGGCGGCGCGCACCATCATCAGCGTGGGCACGGCGCGGAAGATAGCCGTGGGAACGGCCAAGGCGAAGATAGACCCGAGACTGGCGGCGGACTTCCTCACCGCCCTCTCAGTCGATGCTGCCGCGAAGCAGAACGAGGAGGCTATGAAGATACTGGCCGACGCGGCCTCGAAGTATCATGCGGCGGCGCTCGGCGCGGAGAAGCTGAAGCTCGACGCCGCCCGCCAGCGCACGGCCGACGAGCAGCTCAAGCTCGCCCGCGAGAAGTTCGAGGCCGCCGAAAAGCGGCTGAAGGCAGTACAGGAGGCCGTGAAGGCCGCGCGCGCCACCGACGGCGGGCTCTCCGAAGAGGCGCTTGCTAAGATCGAACAGGCAGTGGGGATGCTGTAACATGGGCAACGCGAAGATCATACCGGCGCCGAGGCTCCTGCTTCCGTACCAGCGGAAGTGGGTGCTCGACCGTTCGCGCATGAAATTCGCGGTCAAGTCGCGCCAGATCGGATGGACGTGGTCCGAGAGCTACGCCCTGGTGCGGCGCAAGAGCATCAAGGGGGCCACGCTCGACGCATGGATATCCAGCCGCGAGCTCGCGGCGGCCAAGCTGTTCACGGGCAGCTGCAAGAGCTTTGCAAAGATCCTGCACATTGGCGCGGAGGATCTGGGCGAGCAGGTGCTGGACTGCGGCAACGGCAAGCGCGACAGCGCCTACGAGCTGCGGTTCGGCAACGGCCTCGTCATCCACTCGCTTTCATCCAATCCGGACGCGCAGGCCGGGCGCGTGGGCGACCGCGTGATCGACGAGGCCGGGCTGCACCAGCAGTTCAAGGATCTCTACGGCCTCGCGCGCCCGGGCATCACCTGGGGCGGCCAGCTGGAGATATTCTCCACGCCGCGCGGCTCGCAGCAGTACTTCTCCGTCCTGCTCAAGGAGATCGAGGAGGGCGGAAACCCGAAGGGGTTCAGTTTCCACCGCGTGACGCTGCGCGACGCCCTGAACGACGGCTTCCTCTACAAGCTGCAGCATAAGCTGCCGGAGGACGACGAGGTCCAGGACATGGACGAGGACCAGTACTTCGACTGGGTGCGCGCGTCGTGTCCGGACGAGGAGTACTTCCTGCAGGAGTACATGTGCCAGCCGTCGAACGACGAGACGGCGTTCATCCCGTGGGAGCTGCTTGACAAGTGCCACGTGGACGGGCACGCCGAGAACGAGGCGCACGTGCGCATCGAGATGAAGAAGCTCGGCACGCCGGGAATCACGTTCTGGGTGTCGAACGACGCGCCGGGCGCGGGCAACCGCTACCTGGGCGTGGACATCGGCCGCCGCCACGACCTCACCGTGATGTGGGAGGGCGAGGAGACGGGCGGCGTCCTTTTCACGCGGAAGGTCGCGTTCCTCAACAAGGTGCCGTTCCGCCGCCAGGAGAAGATCCTGCGCGAAGAGTTCCTGGACGATCAGAAGTGCGTCCGGGCGTGCATCGACAATACGGGCATCGGCGAGGAGATGGCGGAGAACGCCCAGGCGGACTTCGGCCACAGGGTCGAGCCGGTGCGATTCTCCAACGAAGTCAAGGCGTCCATGGCGTTCGCCGTGAAGAACCGGATGGAGGACGCCAATTTCCGCACGCCGAACGCGCCGATAATCGACGTGGACTTCCGCAAGATCAAGAAGACCACGACCATCGCGGGGCACATCCGTTTCGACGGCGAGCGCGACGCGTCCGGCCACAGCGACGGATTCTGGGCCGGGGCCCTCTGCCAGGAGGCGCGCGACAAGAAGTCTTGCCCCGCCGCGTGGGCGCCGGGCATGGACAACATCCCGGGCGGATATTTCAGAGGGAGGCACTGATGCGGCTTTTCAACGTTTTCCACTGGTTCAACCGTCCGCCCGCGCTGCCCGCCGCGACAGTGGCGATGGAGCAGCTGCAGCGCTCCAACGCGCTGTGGGGCGCGAACCCCGACCGCCTCGCCGCCGCCGTGACGGCCTACAACGCCGGCAGCATCGCCCAGCTCGCAAGGATTATCGACGAATACGAGCAGCGCGACGATACCGCCCGCAGCTGCGTCCGGAAGCGCGACGCCGCCGTCGCCCGCTGCGAGCACACCGTCCTCATCGAGGAGGGCCACGAGGACGACCCCCGCGCCCAGCTGCACCGCGACGTGCTGCGCCGGTTCTGGGCGTCGATCCGCTGCACGAGCGCGTTCAACCGCGCCCAGCGCGGCGGCATACGCCTCCTCAAGAAGCAGATGATGGCGGCCCTTTCCACGGGCTACAGCTGCCATAACATAATCTGGGACACGAGCGACCCCGCGAACCTCTCCGCCGAGTTCATCCAGATCCCGGCGTGGCACTTCGAGAACCTCACGGGCCGCCTGCGTTTCCGCCGCACGGTGAACATGTACTACGGCGAGGACATGGCGGATGGCGCGTGGCTCGTCCACGCCGCCGACCCCGTGGGCCCCGCCGTGGCGCTCGCCGCGTGCGCGAAGCGCATGTCCCTGCAGGACTGGCTGCTCTTCAGCGAGCGCGCGGCCATCCCCGGCCTGCTCGCCAAGACCGACGCCGCCTACGGCACCGACGCCTGGAACCGGCTCGTGGAGATGCTGCGCGCCTGGGGCCGCGACTGGCGCGGCATCACGGACCGCAACACGGATCTCACCCCCGTGTCCCTCAACGGCAACGGCACGCCGCCCATGCCGGCGCTCGTGGACCGCATGGACCGCGCGATCGCCGCCCTCTACCGCGGCGCGGACCTCTCGACCATATCCAAGGGCGAGGGCCTTGGCGCCAGCCTCCAGGGCGAGGAGGCGGACATGCTGGAGGCCGACGACTGCGCGGCCCTGGCCGAGTCCCTCCACGAGCAGGTGGACCGCTACGTGATCCGCTGGGCCACCGGTGATGCCGTGCCGCTCGCCTACATCTGGATAGAGCCCACCGCCAAGCCGGACATCCAGAAGGAGATCGCCATCGACGCCCACCTCGCCGGCATGGGCGCCCGCCTCTCGCTCCGAGACGCCCTCCAGAGGTACGGAAGGGCCGAAACCGACCCGAAAGACCCCTCCGATAGGCCCATGACGCCCCCCGCAGGGGCGCTAGACGGCCAGACCCCTTTGCAAAACGCTGTAAACCCCTTGCAAAACGCTCGGCGGCTTCCGAACGAACGAGGAGAGGGGGACGAGCGCGGACGCGAGGAAGAGGCGTTTTTGCGCGCCTGGGCGAAGGACGCCACTCCGGCCGCCGAGGCCGTGCGGCGACTCCTGGACGATCTCACGCCCGCGAACGCCGCCGCGTTCGCGGCGAACATCGAATCCCTGCTGCCGGGCGAGGACTCCGCCATGGCCGCGGTGCTGGCGGACGCCGCCGCC
>JAFRBA010000047.1 GCA_017405115.1 Kiritimatiellia bacterium | reverse complement strand
TGACGCCTACGGATACCCGTGCTATTCGCCGTCCTACCTGGCCGTCACGCCGGTCGCCAACACCGTCATCTACCAGCCCGGCGTGTCCGTCGTGACGCCCGCGCCGGTAGTTACCACGACTGGCGTCTACTGGTAGGCCGCGGTATTTGGTATACCCGGTTGTTGCCGCCGCGCTTGATTCCAGCGCGGCGGCTTTGGTGTAATTCCTGGTCGCTACTTGACCACCACGAGGTGGACCAGGATTTCGGCAGCCTTGAAGAGACTTGCATTCCCCACGACGAGCATCAAGGTGATTTAAGGTGTGATGATGTTGAGTGACGGGAAGAGCGCACGAAAATCATCTGCATTGCGGGTGATGAGTCCGTCGTTGGCCTGTGCGAGTGCACCAATCATCACGTCGGCGACGGGACGCTTTGCCACCTTGCCCGAGCGTTTGCGTTGGATGTGGTTGTTCCAGGCGGCGTGGGCGAGCGAGAGATCGTCTTCGCCGAGAACTGGCGGAAGGTCTATCCCAATTTCAAAAAGAAAATCTCGTTCGCGTGTCTCGTCGCCGAGAAAGGCGGGCGAAAGCTCCACGTACGTAAGAGGCGAGATAATGAGTCCGCCTTCGGCGTATTGGTCGATAGTTCTAGCTGATGCTTCACCGAAAATAGGATCTCCCTGGAGGATGTCGAGAATGACGCATGTATCGACGACCATGCTCATGGCTCTTCCCCCTCGCGGAGTTCCTTCATCCATTCCGCCGTTGTGCGCGGCTTGCTGTATGTCGCGGCATAGCCGAGCATGGCCCGTGCACCTTTGCGTACGGGCTTGCGGACAATCGTTATCACGCAGGTGTAGCGGTCCTGCCCTTGATTCCACAGTAGCATCGTTCCAGGCGTCATCTGCATGGATTCACGGATTGAGGCAGGAATTGAAACCTGTCCGCGTTCAGTCACTTTTGTCACCAAGGTTTTCATTCCGAATATCATACATCATGTCGGACATCATGTCAAGAGGGTGATCTAATGAAATTACAATTCAAGAAGGTGACCGCTACGTCTCTGCACTTGCCTTGTTCGCGGCAATGTGGTATCATTCATCCGGTATGACGGACAATGCAGAGAGACTTTTGTCGCGCCTTGTGGAGCGTGCGCAGACCGCGGCGCAGGCAATTGGCGCGATGGTGGAGGCCGTGCGGTGATTTCCCCCGATACGGTCGAGCGGATACGGGCGCTGATGGTCGAGGCGTCGGTCTTCGACGAGGACATCGAGGAGAGCTTCATTCTCGGCGGTGGCCCGGGCGGGCAGAAGACCAACAAGACCTCAAGCGTCGTGAGGCTTTCGCATGCGCCCAGCGGGCTGCAGGTGAAGTGCGGGGCGACGCGCAGCCGCGAGACGAACCGCTGGCTGGCGAGGCGGATGCTCGCCGAGGCGATTCTCGAGCGCGAACGCGGACGCAAGTCCGCGGCGCAGCAGAAGCGCGAGAAGATCCGTCGGCAGAAGCGCCGCCGCAGCCGCCGGCAGAAGCAGAAGATGCTGGACGACAAGCACGCCCATTCGGCGGTGAAGGCCCTTCGGCGCAAGGTGGATCCTGACGCATGAGCGAGGCGGCGGATTGTCCCGTCGGCTTCTTCGACAGCGGCGTAGGGGGGAAGTGCGTCCTTGACGCGTTTCGCCGACTGTGCCCGAACGAGAGGACGGTCTACATAGCCGACACCGCGCACTGCCCGTACGGCAACCGGCCGCAGGAGGAGGTGGTCCGCCTGTCGGAGGAATGCGTCCGCAGGCTCATCGGCCGCGGCTGCAAGATGATCGTCGTGGCGTGCAACACCGCGACTGCGGCGGCGATCGACTTTCTTCGCGGGAGGCATCCGGAACTGCCGTTCGTTGGGATGGAGCCGGCGCTGAAGCCTGCGGTGCAGACGACGCGCAGCGGCGTGGTGGGAGTCCTTGCGACGGCCGGCACGTTCCGCGGGCGTCTGTACAACGAGACCAAGGAGCGGTTCGCCGGGGGCGTGAAGGTGCTTTCGGCCGTGGCCGACGAGTTCGTCGGGCTTGTCGAGCGCGGTGAGACGGACGGGCCTGAGGTAGAAAGGGTCGTGCGTGCGCGCGTGGAGCCGCTGCTGGAGGCGGGGGCGGACAGGATCGTGCTCGGCTGCACGCACTTCCCGCATCTGAGGCCGGTGATCGAGAGGGTCTGCGCGGGCCGCGCGGAGGTGCTGGACTCCTCGGACGCCGTAGCCCGCCAGGCGCGCAGGGTGCTGGCGTCGCGCGGGCTTCTGCGCGGGGCCGATGCCGAGGCGACGTGAGGCGTTCGACTTCTTGCTCTGCCCGCACGCTGCGCCGCGTTTTGGTATAATAGGCGGCATGAAGACGAATCCGAAGAAGCTCAACATGGTCATCGCCCAGTCCGGCGGGCCGTCGATGGTGATAAACGAGTCGCTCGTGGGGGCGGTGCTCGAGGCGCGGAAGTCGCCGCGCGTCGGCAGGATCCTCGGCGCGAGGCACGGCATACTCGGCATACTCGGCGACGACTACGTGGACCTTCGCAAGCCGACCGAGCGGAAGCTGCGCGCGATCGCGGCCACTCCGTCGTCCGCGCTCGGCAGCTGCCGCAGGAAGCCCGACTCGGCCGACTGCCGCGCCATCTTCGAGAGATTCCGCCGCCTCGGCGTAGGCTACTTCTTCTACATAGGCGGGAACGACTCGGCCGATGCCGCAAGGATAGTCGCGGAGGAGGCGGAGAAGGACGGCTACCCGCTCGTCGTCTACCACATCCCCAAGACGATAGACAACGACCTGCGGAGCTGCGACCACACGCCCGGCTTCGGCAGCGCGGCCAGGTTCGTCGCGTGCGCGATAAAGGGCGACGACCTCGACAACCGCGCGCTCGGCGGCGTGAAGATCGACATCATCATGGGGCGCGACGCCGGCTTCCTGACTGCGGCGTCGGCACTGGCGCGCTGCGAGAGGGACGACGGCCCGCATCTCGTCTACCTGCCGGAGGTGCCGTTCTCGCTCGACGGGTTCGTGCGGGACGTGAAGGCCGCGATGAGGAGGTTCGGCCGGTGCGTATGCGCAGTGTCCGAGGGGATACGCGACCGCGACGGCACTCCGATCGCGGCGAAATTCGCGGCCGGCGAGCGCGACTCCCACGGCAACCTGCAGCTTTCCGGCACGGGTGCGCTCGGCGACTACCTCGCCGCATACCTCAAGAAGAACTCCGACGTGAAGCGCGTCCGCGCCGACACGTTCGGCTACCTGCAGCGCTCCTTCCCCGGGGTCGCCTCCGAGACGGACAGCCGCGAGGCGTTCGCCGCGGGCCGTGCAGCAGTCAAGGCCGCGCTCCGCGGAGAGCTGACGAAGGGCACGATCGCCATCGTGCGCGCGAAGGGCCGCGCGTACAGGGTCTCGTTCGTCCCGGCGCCGATCGCTGACGCCGCGAAGTACGCGCGCAGCGTGCCGAAGTCGTTCATCGCCAGGAACGGGCATGACGTAACCGCCAAGTTCGTGGAATACGCGCGGCCGATCGTCGGCGACCTGCCGCCCTGCGAGACGTTCTGATGCCGCTGGAGCTTGGCCAGAGTCAACGGCTGAAGCAGACGCTCGCCGTCACCCCGCAGCAGCTCCAGGGGCTGCGCCTGCTCGCGAAGTCCCTTCCGGAGCTCCGCGCCGAGATAATGGACGAGATGGCCCGCAACCCCGCGATCGAGGACGTGGACCATCCGCTGGAGACACAGATGTCCGAGGTGGAGCGCCGCGACGGCGCCGAGAGCCAGGAGCCCGACTATCCCGAGGACGACTTCACCCCCGGGCTCAACAGCGACGAGGACGCCGCGGAGCGCAGGCAGGCGTTCTTCGACCGGCAGGTGGCGGAGGAGACTCTGCAGTCGCACCTCATGGCGCAGATACCGACGTCCGGCGTGCCCGAGGACGACTGGCCGCTCGCCGAGGTGCTTGTCGGCGACCTCGACGACAACGGCTACTACAAGGGCTCGCTGCCCGACATGGCGATGACGTTCGGCAAGAGCGAGGCGGAGATCGTGGCGGTGCTCGCGAAGATCCGCGAGCTGGACCCTCCGGGCTGCGGCGCCCGCGACATCCGCGAATGCCTGATGTCGCAGGTGGATGACGTCGCCGACCCGTCAGTGCGGGAGCTTGTGCGGCGCATCGTCGACGCGCATCTCGGAGCGCTGGCGGAGGGCAGAGACGACGAGATACGCGGCAGTCTCGGCGTAGGGGAGCCGGAGTACAGGGCGGCGCTTGCCGCGCTTCGCTCGCTCGATGGCCGGCCGGGGCGGAAGTATCCGAGCGAGCGCGAGCGAGTGGAGTACGTGAACCCCGAGATCCACGCGGTGAAGCGCGACGGGCACTGGATGGCCGAGACAGACGTGCGGTCCCTGCCGGAGATAAGGTTCTCCAAGGCGTTCGCCGAGCTGCTTCGCGACCCGTCGCAGACGGCGGAGACCAAGGCCTACGTGCGGGAGCGCATCGCCGCCGCGCAGTCGTTCCGCGACGCGATCGCCCGCCGGCAGGAGACGGTGTCGGGCATAGCGCAGGCGATCTTCGACCGCCAGCAGGAGTTCTTCGAGGGCGGCTTCTCCAAGTTGAAGCCGTTGACAGAGCTCGAGATAGCGGAGAAGGTCGGCGTGCACGGCACGACCGTCTCGCGCACCGTCCGCAACAAGTACGCCGACACGCCGCAGGGGACGGTCGAGCTGCGCAAGTTCTTCGTCACCGGGGTGAAGACCGCGGAGGGCATCGAGATATCCCAGCGCGCGGCGCTTGCCGCGCTGCGCGCCGTGATCGACGACGAGGACGCTTCCGATCCGCTTTCCGACGAGAAGATCGCGGCGAAGATGAAGGAGGCGGGGATTCCCGTCGCCCGCCGCACGGTGGCAAAGTACCGGGGCCTGCTGGGCATAGGCGGGGTCTCTGAGCGGAGGGCGCTGAAATGAGGATACGTCTCTGCGCAAACGAGGGAAACGCCGCGGCGTCCGCCGCGCGCACTGCCCTCCGCAGGAAAATCGCCGCGCTCGGGCACGAGGCGAGCGGCGACGGCGTGGCGGATGTCGTGATCGCGCTTGGCGGCGACGGAACTCTTCTCCACGCCGTGCACGAGTTCCCCGGGCTGCCGATTCTCGGCTTCAATCTCGGCGGGCTCGGCTACCTCGCGAGCGTAGGGCGGCGTGACTTCGGTCGTGCGCTGGAGTTGCTTGCCGCCGGACGCTACAGGATCTCGCCGCGCACGATGCTGGAGGTGCGTGCAGGGCGCGGTGCGTCCGCGCTCGCGCTGAACGACGTCGTGATCGCGCGCGAGTCGTCGGGCCACGCGATACGGCTCGACCTCGAGGCCGACGGGCGGCCCGTCACGCGGTACCTGGCCGACGGGCTCATCGTCGCCACGCCTACCGGGTCGACGGCGTATTCGCTGGCCGCGGGAGGACCCGTGCTCATGCCGGACTCATCCAGCTTCGTGGTCACGCCGTCCAATCCGCACGCGCTCGGGTCTCGTCCGCTCGTCGTGAGCGACGTCGTGCGGTTCACGGTGACCGCGCGGGGGCGCTCGCCTGGCAATGAGGCGACGATCGCCGTGACTGCGGACGGCGAGCATGTGCTCGACCTGCCGGAGGGGAAGTCGGTCGAGATACGCAAGTCGCGCAGCGTCGTGAAACTTGTGGAGCTGGAGGGCTACGACCCATACGACGTGCTGGCGCGCAAGCTCGGCTGGTCCGGGAGCGTGGTTCGGTAGGGGCCTTGATCAGATTAGGCCGAGGGAAATCGCAATTGACGTCGCCTCCGTCGGCATGCGCAGGTCGCCTCGGGAGATGTGCGAGAGGGTTGCGTTCTGTAGGTAAAATATGGTATAATGCAACCAAAACTTGTGAAGTGGAGCTTCGTTATGCAGGAAATGCAACTTAAAGACATCGTAATGAAACTAAGGCAGTTTCATTGTGAGTTTCAAACTATAGAAGTCAAAGCGGCAAGGGGCGGATGTCCACGACATTTGTATGATACGTTGTCGTCTTTTTCAAACCAGTCGTCTGGCGGTATCATCTTGTTTGGAATTGACGAAAATGCAGATTTCGAGGTTGTCGGTGTCTATGATGCGCAGGACTTGCAGCATCGAGTGTCCGAACAATGCAAGGAAATGTCACCGGAGGTTCGCCCCCTGTT
The DNA here is from genome assembly GCA_017405115.1 of Kiritimatiellia bacterium. The sequence goes on along the minus strand of JAFRBA010000047.1, from coordinate 22,452 downwards.
CACTGTTGCAGAAATAGAAGAGAAGACAGTTGTCTCTGCTGAGATTCCGGGTGTTGACGTAACGGAACGCCCTGTGTTCTACAAAGGGCGTGGACGCCTTGGTGGATCGTTTGTCAGAGTCGGCGAGGCGGACGAGCCAATGAGCGAGTATGAGATATATACATATGAAGCTTACAGGCGCAGGATTCGCGATGACATAAGGTCTGTAGATGATGCAGACATGGGGCAATTGCGCACTGACCTTCTTGCAGACTATTTGAGGCGCGTAAAGGCAGACAGGGCGAATCTCGGCGCGAATGCCAGCGACGATGAGATTTTGGAGCTTATGGGAATCCGAAAGGGCATCCATCCCACGGTCAGCGGTGTTCTTGCCTTTGCGAAGTACCCTCAGGCGTATTTCCCGCAGTTGTGCTTGACGGCGGTAGTCGTTCCCGGTATGGAGATTGGCGAAGTCGCTGATGGCGAAGTGCGTTTTCTCGCCAACGAGAAGTTTACCGGACGCCTCGACGAGATGCTGTCTGGCGCGGTTGACTTTGTCATCCGCAACATGCGCGTAAAGACGGTGATTGGGAAAGACGGCAAGCGTGAGGACAGGGCGGAGTTTCCGGTAACGGCAGTGCGCGAGGCCATACTAAACGCCCTTGTTCATCGTGACTACAGTCTGCACACCGAAGGCTCGCCTATATCGCTGTGCATGTATTCCGATCGCATGGAGGTTGTCAACAAGGGCGGGCTGTACGGGAGGATTTCGGTTGATTTGCTCGGAAAAGTCCATCCGGAGACACGCAATCCAGCTCTCGTCGACATGATGGAGGTCATGGGGATTACCGAAAACCGTTATTCTGGTGTGCCGACCATGCGAAGGGAGATGGAGGCATTTGGTCTACCGCCGCCGGAATTCGTCAATCGCAACGGCGAATTCAGGGTGGTACTGAGAAACGGTCTTGTTGCGGTCGTGGCTGATTCTTCGCGGACGGCGGATTTAGGGCAAAGAAATGGAAGGGGTGTCGAATTGACGGCACGGGAAAGGCGTCTGCTTGAGTTTTGCCGCGAGCCGAGAACGAGAGCAGAAGTGGTTGATTGCCTTGGCGTTTCGCATTACTACGCCTTCTCGAAGATTGTCCCGAAACTCCTGGATGCTGGGTTGCTGTGCCTTTCTCGTCCAGAGGCACCGCGCAGCAGGCTGCAGCGCTTCACTAGTGCACGATAAAACATCAATATGCCGATTAGCAGCCCATGCGGGCGGCGAAATGTGGTATAATTGCGCCAATAGGGAACGAATGTCGAGATGACTGCAGAAGAGCTAAACCAACACATAACTGACGGCACCATAGACGAGGAGGTGCGCGTTGCCGAGGCGCGCCAGATGAAGGCGCTCGCCAAGATAGCCGACGTGGTCTGCGGGCGGCCGAAACTCCGCCTCGTGCTGATCGCGGGCGGCTCGTCCGCCGGCAAGACCACGACGGCCAAGCGCATCTGCACCCAGCTGCGGGTGAACTGGCGCGCCGCACTGCACCTCTCAACCGACGACTACTTCGTGGGCGACGCGCGCAACCCCCGCGACGAGAACGGCAACCTCGACTACGAGCACGTGGAGTGCGTGGACATCGCGCAGCTTTCGGCGGACGTGAACGCGCTGCTGCGCGGCGACGTCGTGAAGCGGCGCAAGTTCGACTTCGTGGCGCACGCCCCGATCTTCACCGACGAGCCGGTGTCGCTCTCCAAGGGCGGCTTCGTCGTGCTCGAGGGCATACACGCGCTCAACCCCAGGCTCACCGACGGCGTCGACGACTCCGTGAAGTTCCGCGTCTTCGTGGAGCCGAAGCCGTCGCTCGACGTCTTCGCCGGCATTACGCCGCGCCCGGTCGACGCGCGCTTCATCCGCCGGCTCGTGCGCGACAACCAGTTCCGCAAGATGAGCCCCGTCAAGACCGTCGAGATGTGGCCGAGCGTGCTCGCCGGAGAGCGGAAGTGGATAGAGCCGTTCCGCGGCAACGCCGACACCGAGTTCGACTCGTACCTGTCCTACGAGCTGGCTGTGCTGAAGCCCTACGCGGGCGGGCTGCTTGAGCGCGCGCGCCTGGAGATGGGGGAGCGCAGCGAAATCGTCAACATGACAAGGCTGCTGTCGGTAGTCCTGCCCATGTCGCCCGTGGCGGTGCCCGGCGACTCGATACTGCGCGAGACCATAGGCGGCAGCCTGCTGGAGTATTGAAGGGAAGGTGCAAAGTGCAAAGTGCGAAGTGGAATGAAGAAAGGCGAGGTTCCACATGCTTGAGGTTCTGATTCTGAGCGTGTTGCAGGGCGTGGCGGAGTTCCTTCCGATCTCCAGCTCCGGGCACCTTGTGCTTGGCAAGTCGCTTCTCGGCATTGGCGACGTCGGAATGCGGCTGGACGTGTTCCTCCATGTCGGGACGCTTCTTTCGATATTCGTGTTCTACTTCTCCGTGGTGCGACGAATCCTTGTGCGGCGGGAGTGGGAGTATGTCGCGAAGGTCGTTCTAAGCGCGATCCCCGTCGGCGTCGTGGGGGTACTCTTCAAGGACAGGCTGGAGGAGGCGTTCTCCTCGCCGGCATTCGTCGGCGGCGCGCTAATCGCGACGGGCGTCGTCCTCACCGCCACGCGCTTCATGCCGAAGGGCGACCGCGGCGTCTCGTTCGCTAGGGCGCTTCTCATGGGGCTTGCGCAGGCGGTCGCGATACTTCCCGGCATTTCGCGCTCGGGCATGACGCTTGCGGCGGCGCGGGCGGCGAAGGTGGACGGCGAGAAGGCTGCCGAGTTCTCGTTTCTGATGTCCGCCCCGCCGATCGCCGGCGCGGCGATACTCGAGCTGGCGAAGTCCTTGCGCTGCGCGGACGCTGGGGGCGCCCAGGTCAGCTGGCTCCTATGCGGCTTCGGTGCGGTTCTGGCGGCGGTCGTCGGCTGGTTCGCGCTCAAGCTGCTTGTCGCCTCCCTCAAGGGCCGCTGGTTCTGGCTTTTCGGCCCGTACTGCGTCGCGGCGGGGGTGCTGACGCTGTTGCTGGCGCGCGGCGGTTGATTGACGGCGGCGAAAGTGATACAATATGCACTTAGCGCCCGAAGAGGGGCGTATCCAAGGGAGAGACAAGAAGATGAAACTCGAAGACCTCAGGGGCAAGACTGTCGGCGTGTGCGTTTCCGGCGGGCTGGACTCGAAGACGATCTGCTGCGTCCTCAAGGACGCCGGCGTGAATGTGAAGGCGTTCAGCGCGAACGTCGGCCAGCCCGACGAGAAGGACATCAACGACATCAAGAAGAAGATGGCCCCCACGGGCGTGGAGACGACGATCGTCGACGTGACGAAGGAGATGGCCGACATCTGCTTCGAGACCGTGAAGTGCCAGGCGATGTACGACGGCGGCTACTGGAACTCGACGGGAATCGCACGCGCGGTGACCGTGCAGAAGCTCCTCCCGGCGATGAAGAAGGCCGGCTGCACGGTGCTCGTGCACGGCGCGACCGGCCGCGGAAACGACCAGATGCGCTTCGAGCGCTACACGAACGTGATGGATCCGAAGTTCGGCGTGTACGCGCCCTGGCGCGACGCGGACCTCCTGAAGAAGTTCCCCGGCCGCACGCAGATGGTCGCCTTCCTCGCCAAGCGCGGGATCACCGCATTCGTCGGAACGAAGAAGAAGTACTCCACCGACGCGAACCTCGCGGGCCTCTCCCACGAGGCCGAGGACCTCGAGTCCATGGAGACCTCAATGCGCATCGTGAAGCCCACGATGGGCGTGTGGCCAGAGAAGGCGCCGAACAAGGTCGAGAAGGTCGTGCTGAAGTTCGAAAAGGGGCGCTGCGTGTCCGTCAACGGACAGAAGATGTCTCCTTACCAGGTGATGCTCGAGCTCAACAAGATCGGCGGGCGCAACGGCATCGGCATGAAGCACGCGCTCGAGAACCGCATCATCGGCACGAAGAGCCGCGGCGTCTACGAGGCACCCGGAATGGAGGTCCTCTCGTGGGGGCTGAAGTACATCTACGAGGGGATCATGGACCGCCGCTCCACGAAGCTCTTCCAGGAGCTCTCGAAGTTCGTCGCCGACCAGATCTACGACGGCCGCTGGTTCGACCCCGCGACCCGCGCTGCGCGCGCCGCGATCCAGGTCTGGGCCGACAAGGCCACTGCCGAGGTCACGCTCGGGCTCTACAAGGGCAACATCTTCTTCGAGGCGCTCAAGGGCCTCAAGGCCACGATCTACAACGAGGCCGACAGCTCCATGGAGGCCTCGAACGGGCTCAACCCGCACAGCTCGCAGGGCTTCGCCGAGATTCAGTCCGTCGAGGCGAAGATGCTCGCCAAGGCCGGGCAGATAGAGGTTTGTGGGGTTTGAAAGGTTTGAGAGGTTTGAGAGGTTCTAAGGCTTAAGGCTGATGTTTGGAAGAAAGAAATTGGAAAAGGAAGAAGAGAATAAAAAGGCGGAAGCCGAGGCTGGTGCGACCGGCGAAGCCAGCGAGACCGGTCCGGTCGCGCCGGAAACGCCGGTCCCGCCAGACGAGTCTGCATCCGAAAAGCCGGCCGAGTCCGCATCCGAAAAGCCGGCCGAGCCGGAAAAGCCGACTTCCCCGGAAAAGCCGGCTGAGCCGGACTGGAAGACCCTCTATGCTCGCACACTGGCGGACTTCGACAACTACAAGAAGCGCGCTGCGCGCGACCGCGAGGACACGTATCGCTTCGCGGAGATGGACATCCTCAGGGACGTGCTGCCTGCGGTGGACAACCTGCAGCTCGCCCTCTCAAACGCCAAAGGCAAGGCCGAGGACCCGTTCGTCAAGGGCGTGCAGCTTGTCTACGAGACGCTGCTCAAGTCGCTGAAAGAGCACGGGGCGGAGCCGTTCGACTCCGTGGGCAAGGAGCTCGACACCGAGAAGATGGAGGCGATTGCCACGCTTCCGTCCGAGGAGATCGAGGAAGGCAAGGTTTCGGTGGAGTCCAAGCGGGGCTGGATGCTCAAAGACAGGGTCCTGCGCGTCGCGCAGGTCGTGGTGTCGTCGGGCAAGGCGGCGAAGGCGGAGAAGAGCGAATAGTAAATGGCGGAGAAGCGAGACTACTACGAGGTGCTTGGCGTCGCCAAGACTGCGACGGCGGAAGAGATAAAGTCCGCCTACCGCAAGCTTGCGATGAAGTACCACCCCGACCGGAATCCCGGCGACAAGGCGGCCGAGGAGAAGTTCAAGGAGGCGGCCGAGGCGTACGACGTCCTGCACGACCCCGAGAAGCGCCAGCGCTACGACCAGTTCGGCCATCAGGCGTTCGCCGGCGGGGCTGGCGGCGGATACGGGGCTGGCGGCATGAGCATGGACGACATATTCTCCATGTTCGGCGACCTGTTCGGGGGCCGCGGCGGAGGCGCGAGCTTCGGCGGCTTCGAGGATTTCTTCGGCGGCGGCAGGCGGCAGGCGACTGACCCGAATGCGCCCCAGCGCGGCGACGACATGACTTTCCGCCTCGACATCGACTTCGACGAGGCGATCTTCGGCAGCGAGCGCACGCTTGACCTTACTCTTCCGGCCCAGTGCCCGGACTGCGGGGGGACGGGCTCCGCGGACTCTCGCCGCCGCACCTGTCCGACGTGCGGCGGGCATGGCGTGGTAATCGGCGGCAGCGGCTTCTTCCAGGTCCGCCAGACTTGCCCGACGTGCGGAGGCGCAGGCTCCGTAATCGAGAAGCCCTGCCGCAAGTGCCGCGGATCGGGCCACGTGAAGACGCCGCAGCACATAGCGCTCAAGATTCCTGCGGGCGTGGACTCCGGCTCGCGGCTTCGACTGGCGGGCAAGGGCGGCGGAGGCGTGCGCGGAGGCGAGAACGGCGACCTTTACGTGCTTCTTGGCGTGCGCGACAGCGACATCTTCGTCAGGGACGGGCTTGACCTCATGGTGAACATACCGGTGTCACCTGTGACCGCGGCGCTGGGCGGCGCCGTGTCGGTTCCGACGCCCGAGGGCGAGGCGCAGCTGAAGCTTCCCGCCGGCACGCCGAACGGCAAGGTGTTCAGGCTGCGCGGCAAGGGCGTTCCCTCGCTGCGCGGGGGTTCGCCCGGCGACCTCAACGCACGCATCGTCTTCGAGGTCCCCTCGAACCTGGATCGGCGCCAGCGCGCCGCGCTCGAGGAATTCCAGAAGCTTTCTACCGCGTCGACATATCCGGAGGCGCAGACGTTCGCCAACCGCGTCCGGATGTTCTTCACGCACCGCGACAAGCTGCGCAAGTGACGTCGATGTGCTAGCGGGAAAGGCACCTGTGGTGGAACGGCAGACACGCTGGATTTAGGTTCCAGTGCCGCAAGGCGTGTGGGTTCAAGTCCCACCAGGTGCACCAAACGCCAATTTCTCCGCCGACGGAGTTCAGGATTGAACGAGGTGTTTCCGCATTGCGATGGCCACGGCCTCCGTGCGGTTTGCGACGCCGAGCTTCGCGAAGAGCGAGGTCGTGTGCTCCTTCACCATGTCGAGGCTGATGCCGAGCTGGCTGGCGATGTCGATGTTCGAGAGACCTCTCACAAGCGACGAGAGTATTTCCGCCTGGCGTGGCGAGAGCGCGGGGATCGGCGGGTCGGCCTCGAGTATGCGTTCGATTTCGGGTGAGACGTAGCGCCCTCCGCCGGCGATGGTGCGGATGGCGTCCACCAGCTCGGTGAATTCCACGTTCTTCATCACGGCGCCGAGTGCGCCGGCGCCAAGCGCGTGCGATATGCCGTCGGCCGTGCCGAAAGTCGTAAGGATCATGACCTTGGAGTCAGGCACCTTCGCCAGCATCTGCCGGGTGGTCTCGGCACCGTCCATGTCAGGCATTGCGAGGTCCATTATGACGACGTCGGGCTTAAGCTTGAGCGCCTTGCGTATTCCGGCAGGGCCGTTTGCCGCGTCGCCGACGACTTCGATGTCCTTCTTGGAGTTCAGGAGCGCGGTGAGCCCCATTCTGAGGATCGCGTGGTCGTCCACTATCAGAACCTTGATCTTGCCGGTCATTTCGTGTCTTCCGTCTTCGGGATTGAGATCGCGATGGCCGTCCCAGCGCCGGGGCGGCTGTCTATCGTCATTCTGCCGTGAAGCTGGTCGAGCCGTTCGCGGATTCCCGTGAGGCCGAAATGTCCCTGCGCGACGCCCGGGCACATGTCGGGGTCGAAGCCCCCGCCGTTGTCCGCGACCGAGCATGTGATGCAGTCTCCGTCGAGCCGACCAGTGACTTCGATTCGCGTTGCGCCGCTGTGGCGGAGCGCGTTGCTGACGAGTTCGCGGACGATTCGCAGTAGCACATGCGCGGTGTTGTCGGAAAGGGCGGTCCTCGGCACGTCCAGCTTCACGGAGAGCCGCGAGTCGTTCACGTGGGGCTGGAGCGTCCGCAGCACGGCCTTCGTCATGTCCGTCTCCTCCAGTGCCTTGCTGCGGAGGTCCCAGAGGCAGTTCCTGAGTTCGTCGCGGCATGACTTCAGCGCCTTCGCGGCGATGTCGATGTGGGCCAGCATCTTCGGGGACGCCTCTTCGCCGAATCCCCTTGCCGCCTCTATCTCCATTGATATGCCCGTCAGCATCTGCGCGACGGAGTCGTGCAGCTCGACGGCGAGCCGCGTGCGCTCCTCCGTCTTGAGGACGGCCTTCTCCTGCCGGAGCTTGGTGCGCATGAGCTCGCGGCCTTTCCTGTCCGCCAGCTTGCGGAGCGTCACGTTCCATATGAATATAGCTACAAGCGCGGCGGCAAGCGCTCCTATCACGCCGCAGAGCCGCCCCGCCGTCCACCATGGCGGTGCATGGACGACTCGGATGTCCGCCTCTGTCCTGGGAACGATAAACAGCCTGGTTGCATGTGGAAATCGTGCATAGGAATGCCAGTTGGCCGTTTCGAGGACGCACACGCCAGTGACCTCGATGTCGCTGAACGCGGGGGCCTTGCCGATGGCGCCCCTGTTTGCGCTCACATCGATCGGCAGCATGACGTCGTCGGATTTCAGGACGATTATTCCGGATCGGGCTTCTGCCAGGTCTTGAACGGTTCCTGTCAGTCGGAGAAGTCGTCCGTGGTAGAAGGGTTTGAGCACCCGATTTCCATGCATGTCGGACAGGAGTTCCCTCGAGGAAACATCCTGGGGCTGGTCTGGACGCTTTGTCTCCCCCGGCGCTTCCTTCCATATTGCACTTGTCAAGTTGATTTGATAAAGGTCTGTGGCAGGGAGCCCGACTGCCTTTATCCGCATTCCCGGTCGTGGTAGTCTTTCACTGACTAGCGAGACAACATGAACAAGCTTGTTGGTGTCTTCAAGCAGGATGTTATTGCCGTAGAGGCAGAGAACATGTCCGATGCAGCTGTGTCGACCGGCGACAATGATGTCCTTAGGGCCATGCCCGTTCAGGTCGTCGAGAGCAGGCATGTCGAAGGGGTCTTTGGGCGCAGGCTTGAGCATCGAGATGTCCTCTGGTGACAGAACGGCGAGTACCCTGTCGAGAAGTCGCCGGCTACCGCATGTGTGATGGAGGCATGTCCCGACGAGTCCTATGTCGGCGTTCGCCAGGCGCAGAAGGTCGTTGGTAGACAGGGGGTCGTGGACTGCGGCGTAGATGGAGGACTTCTCGTGTTCGAGTACGAGGTAGTGCCATTCATGGTCGATTTCGTCGCGAAAGACGTCTTTGACGGTGCCGTGCGTCGATACGAGCTTGTTGTCGTGTTTGCCCGCCTTTAGGTCGGATATCCTCACTGCGAGGGGCGGCGGAGGAGGACTGTGCGACAGGATGCTGAGTTTGTAGAATATGGGGATTGTCGATCCGTCGTTGTGGTGGAAGGTCTTGCCTTCAACGTGTACGCGGTCGCCGCGGACCGGCGGTTGCGCGTCATTAGCCTCCGCTCCCTGGAATATCTCGACGGCACCTGTCGAGTCGTCGAGGATAAAGTACCTCAGTCCAGAGGAGACCGTCACGTTCCCCTCAAGGCGGAACTCGGCGTCCGCCGTCCCGTGCTGGATGATGTCTAGGAGTCCGAGGACGTTTGTGACGGTCAGAGACGCAAGGATCAAAGCTGGCATGCATATCATCACTGTAAATTTTATCATATATTTCGCGCGCAGAGACACCCCCACTGTGGTGGGGGTTGAGAGGAGGCCGAGTCTTTTGTAGAATAGACGCGAAAAACTGCAAACCAGAGAAGGGAGTGGAAGTCAATGAAATGAGAACTCGAATGATGGTCAGGTGTGCGTACGTAGTACTTTATGTCGGCTGTGGCGGCCTAGCTGCGTTCGGCGGCAATTCGTGTTTGTGGATCGGCGACAGCGGCAGTGGCAGCTGGGACGATGCCGCCCACTGGGCGGGAGGGACAAAGCCCGTCGGCGGCAACGGTGACACTGTGACGATTTCAAACGACGTCGTCGCCGCCGAGATCACAGTCCCCGCGAACATTTCGATCGGCAACATGCTGATCATCGGCTCGGAGTCGGTCCACCTCAAGGGGGCGAAGATCTCGCTGTCGGGCAGCTTGGACGTCAAGCGATTCTGCACGATCGACAACGCCCTCGACTTCACCGGCAACAACGCCCGTCTGTCGCCTGGACGCGGGGCGAGCGCGGGGGGCACGACGGTATTCAACGGCACAATCACCCTGCCCGGGTGGATGACGTTCTGGCTTGGTGGATTCAGCGACGCCGTCTTCAACGGCGCGATCAACGGGCAGAACACGCCGGTAAGGTCGTCGGCCGAGATGGGGACGTCTGGGAAAATGTACTTCAACAACACGGTGAAGTTCAAGAGCATCCTCTTCAAGGATACGGTCTCCCGCTGCAACTACGTCTTCAACGCCGGCGGGAACGAGTGGCAGACGTCCGACATAGCGCTGGCCAACATTTCGTGCGGATGCGAGAACGCCCTTTCGGCGAATGGCGTGCTTACGTGGAACCACTACTACTGCGAGTGGGAAAGCAATTCAAGCTATTACCTCAACGGCTACAACCAGGTTGCCAACCGCATTTCCAGCGAGAAGCCGTCGAAGGACGTGGACTACATCAGCACGACGAACACGGCCAGCCTGCTGCTTGTGGGCACGGACAATGCCGAGACGTATTCCTGCACCCGCGGCGACCTGACAATCCTCTGGGCGCCGACCGACGACTATACGCAGGCTTTTCTGGATCGCGAGCACAAGACGACCGGACGGCTCGTGGTGTCCAACGGCACGTTGCGCGTCGGAGGGACGGCCACGTTCAAGTCCGTCCCCGCCGTCGAGGTTGCCGGCGGCCGGTTCCTCGTCGACTCCACTGCGGCGGCGTCCCTGTCAGGCGTCCGTCGCGTTGAAGTGGCGGCCGGCGCGACATTCGAAGTGGCGACGGGTGCCGCGCCGCTGACGGACTCGGCCGTCGACTTTGTGCTGGAGTCAAACTCGCGGTTGATCTTTCCGGCCGGCACAGTCCTTCGCGTTAATTCGCTAACCGTGGACGGTGAGCCTCTTCAGCCCGGCAGGGTCTACGATTCCGAGAACTGCCAGGCGACAATCATCGGCTGCAAGCTTTTCGTGCTTGACGCAGAGAAGCCGTCCGTAGCGATGACATGGACTGGAGAGGGCGCGCCCGACGCGTCTGAAGCTCTGGCATCGAACTGGGGCGGGGCATGCCCGAACCTGTTCGACGGTTCGCTGGTCGCGACGTTCGCCCAGGGCGGCCAGGCGGCGATGGTGACTGGAGACGACTACTGGAAGGGGATTGTGTTTGGTGGAACTGCGGCCAATGAGTTTGCATTGACGGCCGCTGCCGGAGGCAACCTGACTCTGCGCAACGCGGGCATCGCTCAGGGAACTGCGCTGACGAACTCTATTGCAGTTCCGCTGGCGCTGAACGTCGACCAGACGTGGTCGATCGGGGCAGGGTCTCTGCTATCCGTATCCGATGCGGTCGCATGCCAGGGCGGAGCGATTACTCTGACGAAGTCCGGGGCGGGGATGCTCGAGCTTTCCGGTGACAATGCGCTTTGCGGCGACTTGAAGGTGTCGGAGGGCGTTCTCAGGCTGGTAGGCAGTACGAATTGCCTTGGTCGAGCCTCGGACGATGGGACGGTCATCGTCGACCAGAATGCTGGCAACGCACAGCTGAGGCTGGCCTGCAGCGGCGTCGTTGAACGCAAGGTCGAGGTTAAATCGAAATTCGCCGAAGGCGGGATACGCCTTGAAGCCGGCGTGACGAACGTCTTTACTCGCAATGTCAGGGCGACTTCCGACAGCCGTTTTGTGCTGGGGAACGGGTCGTGTCTGGTCTTTGCCGGGGGGCTGACGGCGACGGGCGGCTATTTTGCGCCGTTTGGCATTAGCAGCGAATTGGAAGTCTGCGGAGAACCTATGAACATGTACTACCTGTATCTCGCAAATCCGCAGATCCGCCTCCGGGTGTCGGGGAATACGTTGACCATAATCGAGCTTCGCGAATACGGACGGCTCACGATAGAGGCAGACAATGTATTCGCCAACTTGCCGACAGTTCGCTGCTACGCAGGTTCGGCTGCGCTCATGGACCTGTCCGGGCATGACGTGGAGGTCGGCGACCTGGGAGTCTGCAACGGAGGCGAGATTGTCTCGCGGTCTGGACCTGCGACGTTGACCTTCAATCAAGCGGCCGCAGCGCAGACGAACGCCCTGACGAAAATAGGCGGCGAATTGTCGCTCTGCAAGAAGGGCGCGAAGCTTTTCGCGCTGAACCGCGAGATTGCCGCCACCGGCACTCTCGATGTGGCCGAGGGCGAGCTGGCAATGCTGGAGAATGCTGTCTGGCGCGGTTGTACGGGGGTTGTCATCCGTGCGGGGGCGACGCTGACTTTGGCGTCGCCGGCCCGGCCATTCGACAAGATGGTCGATGTCGTGATTGAAACCGGGGGGAAACTGGCGCTGCCGCAGGATAGGCGTCAGACTGTGGGCTCGCTGACAGTAGGCGGGGAAAGGCTTGGTTCTGGCGACTACGGCTCTCTAGATGGCACGGTTCCCAACAAGCTGAGCTGCATTACGGGCGCCGGCGTCCTTCATGTCCGCGGCGGCGGACTTACTTTGATTGCCCGATGACGGGCCAAACTTTCTTTACGGAGGGACGATTATGAAGATGAATTTGCGCCTGGCGCTGGTGGTCGGGTTGTCGGTGGTGCTGCCTGGCATGGCGGCCAAGGGGAACATTCTTTCCAACACGGGGTTCTTGAACGACGGAATCGGCGGGTCTCTTGGATGGGATCTTGCGTATGGTGCCGAAAATGTCACGACGCTTCTGCCGGGGGCCGGGCGTCATTGCGTGAATGCGCTCAAGCTCGAATTCAAGACGATGGAGTACTTAAAGCAGAGCTCCATAGCCTTGGTTGAGAATGAGCCATACGAATTCGGCGTCTGGGTCAAGACGGCGAATCTCAAGACGAAGATCGTCGTGGCGACGTGGAACTTAGGCTGGGTCAGGGATCAGGATTCTGCGCAATTTCCATCCGATACGGGAGGGGAATGGGTCAAGGTTTCGATGACGGTGAGGATGTTCGGCAGCAAGAACGGGAAGTACACGTATTCGATCTCTGGCACGATGAATCCTGAGGCGGAGGTCATGATATGCAGTCCGTTCATCCTTCCGCTGTCGGAAAAGGCGGCGTCTGGTGCGCATCCATCTCCGCTGCCCAAGTCGCTTGCGTCTCGGATCGTGCCGATCGACCCGTTGCTGTCAGAGATATCTTCGCAGTCCGGCAGGGTTGCATTCTACTATGCCGGGGAACTGCCGGCGGCTCCGCAGGAGTGCGAGTTCGCGGCGACGCTTGACGGAAGGACGTGGGCGACCGGTCCCATGAATGTGCGCCGGACGGGTTCGCTGGCCTTCGGGCGGCTGCAGCCGGGCCGACGCCGGATGACGGTCGGCGTGCGAGCCAAGGGCGCATCGGACTTTGCCAAGACGAATTCCTATCCCGTCACCATTGTCGAGCCGCTGAACGGCCCGCAGGGAAGGCGCCTCAACAACTTCGTCTCGGAGCTTGCGAGGACGCGGGACTTTGCGAAGCCTTTGCGGTTCTTCAACCCCCGCAGGGGGTGGGTGTACATTGGCTTCACCGAGCGCCAGCCGAATGCGACGGTCCGCTTCGCGAACCAGCATGCGCCGCTGATTCGCCCGCGCGCGGGCCGGCGTACAGAGACAATGCGATATCTCGACGGCGGGTGGAAAACGCTGGAAATCTCCGGTGCGTCTGCCGACGGTGAACTTGTCGTCCGCTCTGTGCCGCGGATCGTGTCGACGCATCTGAGCACGGACAGGACTCCGTCGAATGTCGCGGGATGGGAATGCCACGCGGACTTTACGGAAAGATATCTCCTGGACTTCTGCAACACGTGCAGCTGGTACGGGCGCCGTCGAGGCACGGAGAAGCTGGATCTGGAGAACAGCTACTATTCGGAACGCGGACTTAAGCTCGAGGCCATGGTCACGTTGCCGTGCGCGGACCCCGACCGGAACGACCCAGACCGATGCCGCAGGAGGCTTGGCGGCAGCGACTGCTACCGCGACGGCTTCGACATTACGGTGGACGAGAGCGGAGTCAGCGGTGCACCGCGCGTAGCCAAGGTCAACTACGCGGAGGCGGTCTGGGACCTTGTCGAGTCGCCAAACGCCGTAAACACCTTCTACTGCGACGCGTTCTCGGAGCTGTTTACAGACAGACAGACGCAGATATCCGAGGTGTCGGCGATCGTCAATTCCGGGAGGGGGACGGGCATGCTCTACCCCGAGGTCTATCCATCGGCAGTCGCCGACCCGGTCTATGCGCACCACTGGGAGGACCATTTCATCAAGTTCCGGGCGAGCGTGACCAACGCCGTTCCGGCGGCCGCGCGAAACATCCTTTACTACTTCGGCACATGGCTTGAGCCGACGTCGTGGACAGACTGGTCGTGTCCCGAGGCAGATATCCGTGTGCTCTACTCCGACTTCCTCCGCCGGATCGCCACGGACCCGGGCTACGGCGATGTCGGTGGCGTCGCCGCAGGGTTCCTCAACTATACGGACGACGACGTCGTTCGCTGGCTTGCGAAGGCCGTGCGCCACTACGCCATCGAGGGGCGTACGGACGACCTTGCCGCGGTCTACGGGTTCAAGTACCTGCCGGGGCACGTCGTCAACCCCGACTTCGCCGAGAAGTTCAGTGGGTGGAATGCCACTTCGGCGGAGGCGGGGTCGCTCATCCCGCATATTGCGCCCGGCTATGGAAAGAAAGGCCAGTGCAGGCAGCACGTCTCAAACGGCGTAGGGGACGCCGTCGCCCTCTTTGTCCGTTCCGGGAAGGCACCGAACATCCTGTCGCAGCGTGTGAAGGGGCTTCGCCCGGGCAAGGTCTACTGCCTGGAGTTCGTGACGGCCGACCTCGACGACTTCAACAAGCCATGGAGCGTCTCCGAGGAGTTCGGAGTGCGGGCGACCGTCTCCGACGGCGGCGAGGAAATCCCCGAGTTTAGGTATTCCCACAAGGCGCCGCGCAACAGGGCGTACCTCAGGTCCCGCGGAGCGATGGTTCCGCTGAAGGTCCTCCACCGCGTGATTTTCACGGCGACGAAGGCTGATGCACTCCTGACGTTCTCCGACTGGGCGGGCGAGACCGCACCTGGCGCTCCTGTCGGACGCAAGACGATGTTGAACTGGGTCAACCTCCGGCAGTATTTCCTTGAGAGCGACGAGGAGCTCGAGTGGCTTAGGAAAGTGGTGCGGATGGGGTCTCGCCGATGATGGTCGTCCGCGCTGGAGTCGGCCTTGCGGCCGTTGCCGTCTTTCTTGCGTCGCCTGCATGGGGCTTTGACGCAAGACAGGTTCTCCGCCCGCCGCGGTATACGCTGGATGCGACGAACGTATCCGTCGTGCAGCCCGCCGACCTGGCAGCGTGGATATGGATGCCAGGGCACGACGTCTGGGGCGCGGCCTCCGATGCGAAGTTCGACCCCGCCGGCGAGCCGGTGTCGTTCTTCCGGTTCCGCAGGGATTTCGTCTCAGACGGGACGCCGCTCATTGTCGACGTCAGCGCGGACGAGCGCTTTGTCCTGCTTTTGGACGGGGTTCGCGTGGCATGCGGACCGCATCGCGGGTGTGTCGACCACTGGTATTACCAGACATACGACATCAGCGGGCTCGAGCCCGGCAGGCACCGGCTGGAGGCCGTCTGCTGGCAGCTGGGGGTTCATGCGCCGCTGGCCCAGCTCTCGTGGCGCGGCGGGTTCCTGCTCAAGACGGAGGGGGCTTACGACACGTCGCTTACGACTGGCAAGGCCGACTGGGAAGTGGCGCCGATCGATGTCGTTCGGATGTCGGACTTCGGCACTGGAGGGGCGTGGGGAGCAGGCTCCCAGTGTGAAATACAGGGCACGTCGTTTCTGGCGGCAGAACCTGCGGCGGAAGCCTGGCGGCGAGCGAAAGTCGTCAGGCGCCCAATCCGCGAGAAGTTCAACGGCATTCGTCAGGAGGGGTGGAAACTCTTCCCGACGGAGCGCCTTGATCCGATCTACGAACCGAAGACGCCTGGCAGGGTGGTAAATGCCCCGGCAGACTTCTCGCGCCCGATACGAGTCGAGGCAAACTCCGAGCTGGACCTGTGGTGGGACCTTGGCGACTATTATTGTGCCTATCCCGAAATGTCCGTGTCGGGCGGAAAGGGTGCCGTAGTCACATGGGGCTGGACGGAGTCGCTACGCGACAAGGCCGGCAACAAAGGGGACAGGAATGCGTGGCGCGGGAAGGAATTCTCGTCGACCTTGACCGACACTTTCCGCCCGGACGGCAGGGAAGGGGCCTGCTTCACGTCGCCGTGGTGGCGGTGCGGCAGATGGTGCCGGATAGCCGTCAAGACGGCAGCCGAGCCCTTGGAAATAGACTTTGTGCGAATAGCCGAGACGCGCTATCCGTTCCGCCACGAGGCCGACTTCGAGTCTGACGATCCGTCGCTCTCGTCCATCGCGGCGATTTGCCGCCGTGCATTGGAGGAATGCGCGCATGAAACTCTCGTCGACTGCCCATACTACGAGCAGCAGATGTATCCTGGCGATTCGCGAGTACAGCTGTTGACGCACTATGCACTCACGTCCGACGACAGTATGGCGCGCTTCGCCCTGTCGCTATTCGACTTTGACAGGCGGTCTAACGGAATGGTGGCGATGAACTTCCCGACGCGGGCGACGCAGGAGTCTGCCACATATACGATGTGCTGGGTGCTGATGCACAGGGACTACCTGATGTGGCGCGACAACCCGGGATTCCTGCGCCAGCGAATGCCGGGCGTCCGAAGTGCGCTCATGGGGCTTGCCCTCTTCGAGAACGAAGACGGCCTGCTTCAGGGCTTGCCGGGCTGGAGTTTTATGGACTGGGTGGACGCATGGCAGCGGACAGACCGCGAGTGCCGCGGCGTTGCGCCCGACGGCGACCGGATCGAGGGGGCCGGATCCCTCAACAATCTCCTTTATCTTCTCGCCTTGCAGGCCGCCGCGGAAATAGAAGCCGCACTCGGGGAGCCGCATCTCTCCGCCCATTGGAGGTCCAAGGCCTCCGCTTTGGGCGAGAAGATAATGGAGAGGTTCTGGGACGGCGGTCGTGGCCTTGTCGCGGATACGGTGCGGAAGGACACGTTCAGCGAACATGGGCAGTGCCTGTCTATCTTGGCGGGGCTCTTGACAGGTGGACGAATTGAGTCGGTCTTGCGCGCCTTGGAGCGACGCGACGGGCTTTCGCCTGTCAGTTCGTACTTCGCCTACTACCTTTTCGAGGCGTTCGCTGCCTGTGGAAGGGCGGATCTCATCCGCACGCGACTCGAGATGTGGAAAGACTTCCTGGCGCTGGGCGCGAAGACGGCGTTCGAGAAGCACGAAATCGAGAGCCGGAGCGACTGTCACGGGTGGAGTGCATGCCCGCTTTACTTCTACCATACTGCCTTTGCCGGCGTTCGTCCCGCAGAGCCGTTTTTCCGTTCCGTGAGGATTGCGCCGGCCCCGGCGGGTTTGAGGCGCATCCGCTCTTCGATGCCCAGCCCGCTCGGTGTCATCAAGACTGACATGGCGTTTGACGGCGGCGGCGTCTCCGGCGTCATCGAGCTACCAGCGGGGCTTTCGGGGATGTTTCTGTACGGAGGAAGGGAGATCCGGCTAAATGGAGGCCAAAATGAACTGTAGGGCGCTGTTTTTCTTGGGCTCGCTGCCGATTGCCTCGGTCTTTGCAGAGCCAATCGTGGTCGACTTTTCACAGGAGGTCGGCACGATCAAGATGCTGAACGGAGTTTGCAACGCGACGCCGCTATCCGGCTCGCGCAAAAACAGCCTTCAGGGTCTTGTGGACAAACTCGAGATTCCGCATTATCGCTTCCACGACGCCGCCCTGGAGAACCCGGGGCTGTCGCTGGTAGACGTAAGTCGCGTGTTCCCGCTGTTCCATGCAGACCCCGACAATCCCGCGAACTACGACTTCAAGCCGACGGACGACTATCTGAGGAGCGTCGTCGAGTCAGGTGCGGACATAGAGTTTCGCCTGGGCGAGTCGATTGAGCATTCCAGCCAGACCTATCGCGTGAATCCTCCGGCCGACAACGAGAAGTGGGCCGACATCTGCTGTCACATAATCCATCACTACAACGAGGGCTGGGCGGACGGCTTCAGGTGGAACATCAAGAGGTGGTCGGTCTGGGAGGAACCAGACACGAATCCACAGCTTCTCACTGGTTCGCCGCATCCTTTTAAGGACATATATCTGTCGCTTTACGAGACGACGGCGCGGCGCATCAAGAGGGAGTTCCCAGACCTCCTGGTGGGTGGCCCGCAGGGCGGTGGCGCGAGAAATATGAAGCTGTTTGTGGATTATTGCGCAGAACACAGGTTGCCGCTTGACTTCTACGGCTTCACGACCTATGCACGGCATCCGGAGGCAAACGCGGGGCTGGTCCGGGATATACGCGAGTATCTGGACTCCAAGGGCTTCCGCAAGACGGAGATCGTGATCTCTGAATGGCACTGGGGGCCTGTAAACTGGAGCGGACACAAGGGCGACATGGCAAAGGCGGCGCGCTTTGCCAAGGCCCGGAACGATGACCTCTGCGGGCACGATTCGACGGCGTTTACTGCGGCAATGCTCGTTCTGATGCAGGATGCCCCGGTGGACTATATGTACTACTATGCGATGAAATGTGGCGCATGGGGGTTGTTCGACAGGTCTGCCGTGCCCCAAGGCAGCTATTATGCGATGATGGCGTTCGCGCGGCTGGCCCATGGCAGGACGCGCGTGTCTGCGCCGTCGACGCCGCGTCCCGGCTGGTATGTGCTGGCTTCGAAGGACAAGGAAACGAATCGCGGATTTGTCCTTGTTTCGGCCTTGCGGAGCGATGGCTCTCTAAGCCCGATTGTGCTCAATGGAGGCGTCCGGCCCGTATCGGTCAAGGTTATCGACCCCGTATATGACCTTGAAGAAGTCAAGGGTTGGGAATGGAACGCGGAGAAGAACGAGCTTTCTGTGCCTCGCTTAGTCGGTGACAGCACCGTTTGGCTCATTGAGACGGTCACCTGATTCCGTCCGGGTCATCAATTCCGCCGACGGGAGAGAAGGCGGGAGAGTGAAGTGAGCGACGATTGGACGGAGAGGCGGCTCCATTGCACAGGCGAATCTCGTCCGCGCCCGCTCTGTTTTTATGGTATAATATGCGGCGTGAAGGGATTGTCGCGGAGCGGACAGGCGGCGCTTGAGTACGTGCTTGCGCTGGCCTCGCTGCTGGTCGTCGTCGGGCTGCTTGCCGGTCTCGTCGGCGCCGCAGGCCGTCATGCCGCCCGGACCGAGAGCCTGGTGGCCGGCGACTGTCCATAGACATGAAAGGAACGGAGCCATGATGAAGACATTGAGAAAAGGCCAGACGATGGTTGAGTACATCATCATCGTCGTGCTGATCGCCGTCTCCCTGATCACGGTGTTCACCTTCCTCAGCCGCGCAATCGGCAAGAAGGCCGCCGGCGCGACCGAGGCGCTCTCGAGCGAAGAGGGCACGAAGGCGAAGAGCGCGGCGGAAGCAATAAGCGAAAACACCATAAAGCAGCTGGGGGAGTGATTCCTTGCGGCGTCTTCGCCGAGGGCAGGCGATGGTCGAGACGGTCCTCGCCGTCTTGATCGTCACCGCAGTGTTCTTCGGCCTCTTCCGGCTGTCGCGCATGCTGTCCGGAAAGATCCTCCTGGAGCACGCGGCCATGCGCGTCGCCCGCGCCCGCGCCGTCGGGTTCAACGACTTCATGTGCACCAAGGCGGCGCGAGTGTCCGTCATCCCGGTCGCGGGCAAGCGCCTCTGGCCTGCGGAGGACGGTTCGCTCTCAGCCTCGGAGGAGCTTGCTCGCGTGCGGACCTACCTCGAATCGCCGGATGGCGCGCGCGCGCACGGCCTGCTCGAATACGAAGGCTGGAGCAAGCTCGGCATCTCGCCCGGCGACGGCGGGAGGTCGGTGGTCACGCTCCCCGTGGAAGGCGTAAGGCTCGAGGGTCGGGC
The DNA here is from genome assembly GCA_017405115.1 of Kiritimatiellia bacterium. The sequence goes on along the minus strand of JAFRBA010000047.1, from coordinate 2,975 downwards.
CGGCGTCGAGGACGGCGCGTCATACTACATGACGGGAGGGCTGTGATGCGGATGCGTCGCGGACAGGTCGCGCTCTACCTTCTGCTGGCGCTTGTGGCCATCATGGTGCTGGTTCTCGGCAATGTCGGCGCGTTCGTCGCGGTGCGCGCCAAGAACCGCGCCATGAACGCCGGCGACGCCGCCGCGCTAGCAGCAGCGCACCGCCAGGCGGAGCTTCTGAACGAAATCGGAAAGCTCAACCTGCGCCACGCCGAGGCCGATGCCGTCGGCGACTGGGAGCAGTCCAGGGAAATAGTCCGCAAGCAGCGCCGGCTCGCCTTCCTCGGCCCGGTCGACTGCCTGCGCGCCGCAAACGCCGCCGCGAGGGCCAACGGCGCCCAGGCCGATCCGGGGATGGCGGGCATCATCCGCCGCCACACAGCCGACATCCGCAGCCTCTATCTGTCCAACCCGGACCTCTACCCCGAGCCGTGGGAGGGCGCATGGGAGGAATACGCCGCCGCGCTTGACGCCATCGTCTCGGAGGGCGTCGCCGCCGGCTGCGACAACGTGGACTTCGCCGACGCAGTCTCGTGCTTCCCGCTCACGTCGAAGTCGTTCTATTCGATGGTCGCGGGAAGGTCCTGGTGCAAGCTCGTCGTCGCGCGCTGGGAATGGCTGCTCGACTGTGACTCGCACAACATGCCAAGGCCGACGGCGAAGGAGAACGTCGCGATCGTGAACAGCGAGTTCTGCTCGCTCGACCTCGCCGTTGCGCCGCTGGTGCTGCGGGAAGACGAGCTGGAGGCCTTTCGCGCCCTGCTCTCGCTCAACGGCGCGTCCTTCCCTCCCCGCCAGGAGACGCCCCTCGAGGACAACCGTCCGTTGGACGACATCTCAAGGCTCTACTTCTTCTACAACACGGAGAATGGCCCGTGGCGCGAATGGGTCGAGCTGGATCCCCAGGGGAAGTTCGCGCTTCCCGTCGTCGGGAAGGCAAAGCCCGAGTTCGACGTCCTGGGCTGCACCGCGGTCTTCCGCGTCACGGGCGCGATGCCGAACGTCCTCTCGGGCACTGTCGGCAGGACTTCGTGGAATGCCGCGGCCAAACCGTTCGGCAGGATCCAGACGTCGTCCGGCCTCGATTCCGTATTGGCGCCTGAGGCGCGTGGACTGGTCCTGCCGGCCTACGAGGCGGTGCGGCTCGTGCCGGTCGGCGCCGCGACGGTGGACGGGCAGGACCTCTCGACCGCCGACGAGGAGTGGCTGAACCACGTGCGCGACCACGTGCCCGCGTACTGCGCCGACGGGCTTGGCGGGCTCCACCATGGCTGCAGCTACTGCGCGGTGCTGGAGAAATGGGAGGACCCCGAGTTTCGGGCTGCTGCTGCGGCGTGGATAAGCGCGAATGCCGAGACCTGCCGGCGCGGATCTGGCGGCGGCGGTCCTGCGGGAGGAACGTCGTATGCGCACTGACCGCAGGGGGCAGGCCATGATTGAGCTGGCCATGGGGATGTTCGCGCTGGCGCTCGTGGTCAGCGCCCTGTGCCTCTTCGCGGTCTACATCGTGAGGTCGCTGGAGGTGCAGAACTCGCTGCGGAGCTCGTCGCCGCAGATGAACAAGCCCGTCAAGGTCGAGGACTTCGCGGCAAGGCATTTCACGGGGAAGGACACGATAAAGATGGACGAGCATGCGGTGATGCCGCCGACGGAGGTGTTGAAATGAGGCTGGACGGGCTGTCGAGGCTTGCGTCGCGTCGCAGGCTCGACCAGGTGCTGGTGATGAACCAGGGTAACATACGCGCGCTCGCCGGCGTCAACTGCGACAACGCCGTCCTCGCCCTGTCTCGCAGGCCGCGGACCGGCGACTGGAGCGCGGCGCTGTACACGGACTTCCGCTACGTGCCCATGGTGCATCGCGTCGCGCCGAAGCTCGCATGCCGCGACCTGAAGCGGCTCAGGGCGTCCGGCGCGCGCATCGGCTACGAGCCGTCGATCCCGCATTCCAGGTTCCTCGCCCTGGCGAAGCAGGCCCCGCGCGCGAAGTTCGTAGACGTCTCGAAGGACATTGCGGAGCTTCGCGCGGTGAAGACGCCGGACGAGATCGAGAGGCTGCGCGCCGCCGAGAAGCTGGCATGCGACATATGGCTAAAGGCCAGCTCGCGGTTCAAGGCGGGAATGACCGAGCGCGACATGGCCCGCATTTTCCAGAAGATGGCGATCGAGCGCGGCGAAGGCGAGGCGTTTCCCACGATCGTCTGCGTCGGCAGGAACGCGGCGGAGTGCCATCACGAGCCGGACGACACGGTATGGAACGGCCGCGAGTGCGTGCTTGTAGACATGGGCGTGAAGCTCGGCGGAGTGTGTTCGGACCTGACGCGAAATCTCGTGGTCAGGCCGTCGCGCCTGTACAGGAAGGTCTACTCGATCGTCCGCGAGGCCAACCGCGCGGCCATCGCGGCCGCGCGTCCGGGGATGACCGGCAGGGCCCTCGACAAGGTGGCGCGCGGCATAATAGCAAAGGCCGGGTTCGGCAGGTGCTTCGGCCATTCCCTCGGCCACGGCGTCGGCTACGAGATACACGAGGCGCCGATGGCGTCCAGAAGGGGCGAGATGGTCCTCAAGCCTGGCATGCTCGTCACGGTCGAGCCCGGCATCTACCTCGAGGGCAACCTAGGGGTCCGCATCGAAGACCTGATACTCATCACCGACGACGGCTGCGAGGTCCTCTCCGCCGACGCAGGCGTCTAGCGGCCTGCGGGCGGCGAAGATGGTATAATATGCGCCATGGAGAAGTTCGAGCTTGATCCGAAGCTGAGGGATGAGATCCGCGCCCGCGTGCTGGGCGAGGGGTTCATGGTGCGCCAAGCAAAGCTCGGCAGAGCTAACAGAATGAAAGGAGTCTGTACGGCAAAGAAAACGAAGTGCCGTTAGGAAGATTGGCTGCGCGGAGGGCGACCGACGCGCAGAAGCCCAATCCTACAAAGGAATGAGCC
>JAFRBA010000046.1 GCA_017405115.1 Kiritimatiellia bacterium | reverse complement strand
GTCCCAACACGTCGATCTTCAGATCTACTACATCGTGTCGACTTCGGCTCTCCAGTACATCGACACCGGCTACAGACAGGGCACGAACGACCTGGTCGTCATGGACTACTACGCGCCCAGAACATGGCAGGTCAAGGACTACTGCTATCTCTGGGGCTCCAGGATGGGCAGCAGTGGCAACCACCAGCACGCCGTTAACTGGTCTTTCTACATCGGCGGAAGGAACCAGAGCCGTGTCAACTACAACCACTACAACTCCAAAGGCGACGACAACCCGACCGCTTCCGTCTACAACTATGCCGACAACCCCATACACCTCGAATGCCAGGCCAGCACCGCCAGGTGGACTTGCGGCGGCGCTACCAACTCCTTCACCACAACCGGCAGCTTCGAAAGCTGGACGGACGGCAAGTGGCCGCTGTACATATTCACCGGCGACTGCGGAGGAGTTCCGGAGTACGGCTACTCCACGATCATGCGGCTCTACTACTTCAAGATATACCGCGACATCGGAGGGCAGATGGTCCTCGTCCGCGACTTCGTACCGTGTCTGAACGAGAACGGCGCGGCGGGGCTCTTCGACAAGGTCGAGCGGCGCTTCCACGGCAATGCCCGCTCCGGCGTCGCCGGCTTCCGCGCGTACACGTATCAGGGCATGGTGCTGACGTTCAGGTAGGAAGAAGGCGGCATGACGGCTCTATCATTCCTTCTGTTCGCGGCGGCCATGCTGCCGGGCGACAACCTCGTGGTCAACGGGCGACTCGAGGCGGACCAGACGGAGTGCCCGTCGTTCTGGAATCCGCCGGAGAACGCGAAGATAGGCGAGACGGTGTTCTTCGACCAGAGCGGCGGTCCCGAGGGAATTCCGTGCGCGCGCTTCGCAAATTCCGGAAAGCCGTTCAAGGAGTGTTCGTTCCGCCAGGGGACCTACACGCTGGTGCCGGGGGCCAAGTACAGGCTCTCCGTGAAAGTGCGCACAAAGGGCTTTCAAGGGCGCGCCATGGTCTGTGTGATAAACTTCGGCTGGCTCAACGAAGCCGGGATCGGGAAGTTCCCGGCGGATTCGCCGTGGACGGCCTACGAAGTCGACATCGCGGCGCCCCCCAACCGGAACGTGAAGCAGTACTACCTCACCCTGTGTGCGCTTCGCTTTACCGGCGAGATCGCATTCGCCGACGTCTCGCTGAGGCCGCTCGACGATGCGTCGAAGAAGGGATCCGCCCCGCCCAACGCCGCGGCGAGCGAGAAAAAGCCGCGGTTCTTCCCCTGGTTTCCATACCTCACGCAGATCGACGCCGCGGACCGAAGGGTCTCCTTCCGCTTTGCCGGCGAACTCCCGAAGGGCGACGTTGCGGCGGACTACACCGCGACAGTAAGGACGCCCGACGGCGAAACCTCCGCGCCGCTCTTGGAAGGCGTAAACGACTTCACCCTGCCCGGTTCGCTGGCGGAAGACCGCCTTTCCTTCGAGGTGCGCAGGCTCGGGGCGGATGTGCCGCTCCTGTCCGGATCGTTCCCGTTCCGCACGGTCGAGAAGGCGTCCGTTGGATCAATCGGTCAGCGGCGGCTCAACAATCTCGTCACGGAGCTTCTTTCCGCGTCGCTCGCGGATGAGATTTCCTTTTCGATGCCGAACGACGGCTGGGCGTTTCTGCGCATCGAGGACGCAGCGGAATGCCCGGAGGTGCTGCTGGACGGCAAGACCGTCTTCGAGGCGGGGTCGGCGCGGCGAGAGGCGTTCCGCGAAATCGGCGCAGGAGCCCACAAGCTGTCCGTGAAAGGATTTCGCGGCGGTCGCATTGTAGTTCGGAAGGTTCCCGAGATACTGAACTACCCGTCGTGCGCCAATTCGCCCGTGAACACCAATCCGTCCTACGGATGGGACTTCTTCTCGCGGCACGTCATGCCGAACTGCACGACGCACAACGGAGGCAACATCCCGAAGGAGCATTGGGAGGAGTTTAAGCGGCACGGCGGGGTTTTCCTCGACAACTTCGTCTCGCGCGGCATGGAGGCTGAGACGTTTGCCGACAAGGTCGCCGCGAGTCGCAGCCTCGTGCGGCCCGGATGCGACGGCCTGACGCTTGACGAGCACCTCTTCGGCGACACGTCGCTCTTCGGAGACTACATAGGCGGAATGCGCCGCCTCGCTGCGCGATACGACGGCGACCGCAGGATCTACACCTGGATGGTGCAGAAGCCGATGCTCGCAGGGCTCGACCGCGAGATATTCGCCTTGGCGGCAAACGCCTCCCGTGGCGGGGCGAAGGTGCTTTCCGAGATCTACTGCCGCAGCCGGGCGACCGAGGCGGAGGCGCGCCGCTACATCGCCGACTACATCGTCGATTCGGGGCGCAGGTTCCGCGAGTTGCGCCCCGGCGTTCCGTTCTATCCCGGCGCCATGCAGAAGACTGGTGTCGTCTTCGGAAACTTCTCCCAGATTCCGACGCTTTCCACGTGGCATCATCCCGAGGTCGACTACAAACGCTTCCTCGACATGCAGTTCAACGCGCTGGCGAACGACCCGGTGTTCGACGGCCTTGGGCTCGTGGGCGTCTGGGGCAGCTACTACGCCGACGAGGAGATATACCGCTGGACGTTCATGCTGGCGCGGCACTACTGCATCGAGGGGCGGAAAGAGCTGCTGTCGGAGCGCTACGGACTGAAGTATCGTCCGGGAATACTGGACAACGGCGACTTCAACAACGGCCTCGACGGATGGCGCGTCGAGGGGGACGTCTGCGTCCGCACCGTCAGGGGACTCGCCGAGAACGTCGAGCGGCGCTGGGGTGGCGCGGCTTCGGGTGATTCGTTTGCGGTGATGTCGAAGAAAGGCGGAGAGACGGCAAAGCTAGTGCAGACGCTGAAGGGGCTTGTGCCCGGCCGCATGTATTCGCTCGACGTCGTGTGCTTCGACGCGAAGGACGTCGAGGCGAAGCGGCACCGCCCGGCGCGGCATCCTGTGTCTGTCACGCTTGGGCCAGAGGCCGAGAAGGATGCGCGCCTGAGCTGGGTGTTTGTGGATAGGCGCCCCAAGGAGGGCGTCAGGGGCTGGGGCGTAAGGTGCAACCGCCACCATGTCGTGTTCACGGCACGCGCTGGGGAGATTATGCTTGCGATCGACAACGCCGCCGCGCCTGACGGCTCCGAAATGGGCGTCAACTGGATTGGGGCCTGGCCCTATGTTCCCATGTTCCATTGACTGGCAAAAGGCATACATGGTATAATACACGCCAACTGGTGCAACACTGCCCAAGAAGCGGAAGCGAGGAAGTTCCTGGGTGAAAAACACGGACAACTTCGCAAAAGGAGTGAAATAAATGAACGTCCCGAAAGACTTGAAGGAGTGGTACGCGATATCCTGTCCGACGACAGGCCTTCGCTTCGACGCGCGCACGCTAGAGCTGCTCGACGCCAACCACGACGGCAACATACGCACCGAGGAGGTGCAGGCCGCGCTTGATTTCCTAAAGGAGCATGGCGTGGAGCCGGAGGCGCTGGCCGAGCCCGATCCCGACGCCGAGACCAAGCTCGCCGACGTTCTGAAGCGCATCGCCGAGCTCGACAAGGCCGAGCCGTCCGAGGCCGACAAGAAGGCGCTCGCCGACTGGGAGGCCGAAGGCAAGAAGCCCGAGATCGCGGTCTGCGGTGACGCGACAGCTGCGGCAGACGCGGCGCTCGCCGCCGTGGAGCCGGTCGTGGACGCGTTCTTCACGCCGCCGGACGACATGCCGCTCGTGACGGACGAGCCTGACAAGACTCTTCCGCTCAGGGAGCATCTGAACCCCAAGCACCTTGAGGCGATAATCGACTTCGCGGAGAAATGCGTGAAGCCCGTCCTCGGCGAGCGCGACAGCGTCTCGCGCCTCGACTGGAAGAAGGTAAAGGCCGCGTTCGCGCCGTATCGCGCGTGGGTCGCGGCGAAGCCCGTCGCGAGCGCGCCGGAGAGGTCCGGGCTGGAGGCAGAGGAGCGGCTTGTCCGCTACAGGATGTACCTCGGCGAGTTCCTCGAGAACTACGTCACGATGGACCGCCTCTACGGCGGCAAGGAATGGGCGACGTTCCAGACGGGCGTGCTGCGAATCGACGGCAAGGAGCTGAACCTCTGCTTCCACGTCGGCTCCGAGGCGGCGCACTCCGCGCTCTCCGGGCGCTCCGAGTGCTGCGTGATCTACCTCAAGCTGACGCGCCCCGAGGAAGGCGCCGAGCGCGCGGTTTGCGCGGTCGTCACGGCAGGCACGGTCGGTGGACTGTACGTGGGCAGGAACGGCGTGTTCTACGACCGCGACGGGCGCAACTGGCAGGCGACGATAACCAAGGTCGTCGAGGCGCAGGTGTCGCTTGCTGAGGCCTTCTGGGCGCCGTGGAAGAAGCTCGGCGCTGCAATCGGCGGGGCCGTGAAGAAGTTCCTCGGCGAGCGCGAGGCGGCGGCGGACGCGAAGCTCGCGTCTGGTGCGCAGAATGTGACGTCCGGCAAGAAAGACGGCGCGTCGGGCGCCGGCGGCGCGGCGCTGGCGAGTTCCGTGGCGGCCATCGGCAGCGGCGTCGGCATGGTCGGCGCGGCGGCGGCGAGCCTCGTGGCTGCCGTGAAGGGGCTGGGGCGGTGGCAGGCTGGCCTGGCGGTCGTGGCGATCATCCTCGTCGTGTCGCTG
>JAFRBA010000045.1 GCA_017405115.1 Kiritimatiellia bacterium | reverse complement strand
GCGCGACGCCGCGGAGATGCCGGCAAGGCGGCGGCGCTCGCCCGCGCCGCGCTCGCGGAGGTCCCGCTATGCCATCTCTTCGCGCACGAGCTCGAGCTGTGCGGCGGCGGCGACTTCATGCGCGGCATGAAGGGGGAGTTCAGGGATCGCGAAGTCGTGGAGCTGGCCGGGTGGTATGAGCTGTCGGGACTGGTGTCCGAGGCGGCCGCGCTCTATGCCCGCGCCCCGAAGTCGATCATCGCGCAGACGCGCGCGGCGTTTCTTGCGCATCGCGCCGGCGATGCGGCGCGCGCCCGGACGCTGCTGTCCGCCGCCGCAGCCCTGCCCGTAGGTTTCGACTTCCCGTTCCGCCGCGAGTCGATGCCGGCTTTCGAATGGGCGGCGAAGGAGGGCGGCAGCTGGAAGTTCCGATATCTCGCGGCGCTCTTCTGCGCCGCGCGCGGACGCGGCGCGGATGCCGATGCGTGGCTTGCCGCTTGCGACGGGATGGACGAGCAGAGTGCGCTACTCTTCCGCGCGTCTCGCAGGAGGGGTGCCGCCGCTCTCCGCGACATCGAGGCGGCCAGACGCCTCGGTGACTCCTGGCGTATTGGGCTTGCCAGCTACCGGGCGCACGCAGAGGCGGGAGAGTGGACTGCGGCCAGGGATGTGCTCAAGGGCTATTCGGCGAAATTCCCTGGCAAGCTTGGCATTGAGCTGAACTATGCCCGCGCGCTCGTGAAGACGGGCGACCATGCAAAGGCCGTCGAGTTCCTGGAGAGCATAGACACGCTGCCTTCAGAGCTCGGGGAGAAGCCGATGTCCATCTACCACGAGGCGCTGGGCGCGCTGGCCGAGGAGGCGCTGGCTAGAGGCGACGAGACGGCGGCAATGGGCTTTGTGAAAAAGGCGGTCGCGTATCCCGAGACGCTCGGCACGGGCCGGCCGTACCGGCTCGACAAGCTGCTCGACTCGTGGCCGGAGCGCGTGCGGGAGTTCTGCAAGAGGGAGAACGTCAGATGAGCATGACGAGACGCGGTATGTTTCACGCGGCGGAAATACTCTTTGCATGAGGGCTGCAAATCGCCAGTATGGGCATTGTGCCGTGGCCGTGCTTGCGGTCGCCGCCGTGCTCTGCCTGTGGGCGGATGCCGGCAGCAAAGAACACGGGCTCGACCTCGAGGCTCCGCCAGCCGCGCAGCCCGACACGCGTTCGCTGCTCTCCGAATACGTGCGCCGATTCAACGCGGGCGACGACGAACTTTACACTAACGCGATACCCAATTCGGCGGCGGAGAGGTTCATGCTCGACAACGTGCCGCGCTTCGCATGTCCCGACAAGGACGTGGAGCGCACGTACTACTTCCGATGGTGGACGTACCGCAAGCACCTGCGCTGGGGCGAGGACGGCGGCTGGCGTGTCACGGAGTTTCTTCCCAAGGTGTCGTGGAGCGGACCTGACAACACCATCGTGTGCCCCGCCGGACACCACTTTCGCGAGGGGCGGTGGCTTCGCGACCCGAAGTATCTCGTCGACAACGCGAGGTTCTGGCTCGCCAACGAGAAGGCGAAGAACCGCTGGACATATTCCAGCTGGCTTTTCACCGGAACGTGCTGGCTTGCGGAGGTTAGCGGACTTGACGATCTCCCAGTTGAACTGCTGGACGGCGCCGTTAGCTACTATTCGCGATGGGAAGAGGGTTTTGGGCGCAAGCTGTGGCCGGCTTCCGGCGGCGGTCGCATGGGAGGCGACGGACATGGAGGGTTCCTCTCGATAGACAACCACGAGGGGACGGAGATTTCGCTGGGCGGCAGCGGATGGAAGCCGCTCATGAACTCGGCGATGTGGAGCGAGGCGAAGAGCATCGCCGCCGTCGCGCGCCGCGCCGGGCGGGCGGCTCTAGCCGACGAGTACGAGGCGAAGGCGGAGGGCGTCCGCCGCGCGCTGATGGAGAAGTGCTGGAACAAGGACGTCGGGTTCTTCACTACGCGCTCGTACGAGGGCGTTCCCGGCAAGGTGCGCGAACTCCACGGCTACGCGCCGTGGTACTTCGGCGTGCCGGTCGGCGTCGCGCCGGACTGGTCGCAGCTCTCCGATCCGCAGGGCTTCGCCGCGACGTACGGGCTGACATTCCCGGAGCGCCGCGCCGACGGCTTCAAGATATCCTACGAGGGCCACGAATGCCAGTGGAACGGACCAAGCTGGCCGTTTGCCACGTCGATTGCGCTCTCAGCCCTCGCAAACGACCTGCACAAGAGACCGTCGGCGGGAGGGCGCAGGGCGTTTGATTTCCTGGTATGGCAGTATGCAGAGCAGCACAAGCTGACGCGTCCCGTAAAGGAGGGGTGGAACGTGCTGCCGTGGATCGACGAGAACTGCAACCCCGACAAGAGGGACTGGATCGCCCGCACGATTTTGCGTCAGCGCGGGTCGAAGATGCGCGAACGCGGCAAGGACTACAACCATTCGACGTTCTGCGACATTGTCATCTCTGGCCTCGTCGGGTTCGTTCCGAACGGCGAGAAGGGTTTTACGGTCGATCCTCTGGCCGATCCGAAGTGGGACTATTTCGTGCTCGAGAACCTGCGCTATCGCGGCCATGACGTCGCCATCCGCTATCTTCGCGGCAAGGGGCTGGCGGTCGAGGTCGACGGCAGGACGGTTGCGCACCGACCTGACGTTGGCAGATTGGATGTGAGAGTCCCGACAGCCGTCAGATCTTAAGCAGGTGGCGGCGGAGGGCGATGGTGACGGCTTCCGAGCGGCTGGCGGCGCCGAGCTTCTCGAACAGCCTCGCGATGTGGGTCTTGACGCTTTCCGGGCTGATGTCGAGCTGAAGCGCGATCTGCGCGTTGGTCAGCCCGCGCGTGATGGATTCAAGTATGTCGCGCTGGCGCGGCGACAGCTCCTGCACCGGCGGGTCGTTCTCGAGCATGTGCTCGATTTCCGGCGAGACGACGCGCCTGCCGGCTGCGATGCGGCGGATTGCCGCCACGATCTCGCCGTTCGGGACGTTCTTGAGCAGCGCGCCGTTCGCGCCGGCCGCAAGCGCCTTTGCGATGTCCTCCGAGGTGCCGAACGACGTCAGCACCAGTATCTTCATCACCGGGAAACGCTCGTGCAGCTCCGCAGTGGCGGCGACGCCGTCCTTCTTCGGCATGACGAGGTCCATGACGACGACGTCGGGCAGGAGACGGGCCGCCTTCGTCACGGCGGCGGCGCCGTTGCTCGCCTCTCCTACCACCTCGATGTCGGCGGCTCTGGAAAGCAGCGTAACAAGCCCTGTCCTGACGATTGCGTGGTCGTCTGCGACGAGCACCTTGATCTTATCCATTGCCGTGTCCTTACTTCATTTTCGCCGACGGTATGTCGAACGCGACAGTCACCCTTGTGCCGCGACCGGGCGAACTTGAGATGTCCACTTCTCCGTCCAGGCGGTCAACGCGTTCCTGGATGCCCTCAAGCCCGAAGTGCCCCTCGGCCACGCCGGGCGCGCGCTTGGGGTCGAATCCGCTTCCGTTGTCGGTCACCGAGAAACGCAGCTTTCCGCCGTCGATGCTGCCGGCTATCTTGATGGACGTGGCGTTGCCGTGCCGTACGGCATTGGCGGCGAGTTCGCGGATGATGCGCAAGATCGTGTGGGCGGTCCTGTCGGACAGGCGAGAGCGAGGCACTTCGAATCTGACGTTCAGCGTCGTCCGGCTGACTATCTGGCTCAAGGCGAGCTGTATCGCCGCGTTCATGTCGCTTTCTTCGAGCGCCTGGCTCCGGAGGTCCCAAAGGCAGTTTCTGAGTTCCGTGCGGCAGGCCTCGATGGCCTTGGACGTGTACTTCAGCTGCCTTTTAAGCTCTTCGGACGTGTCGCCTGCGATGTCGAGCGCGGAGTCTATGCCCATGGAGACGCCGGTGAGGGTCTGGGAAAGCGAGTCGTGCAGCTCCATGGCGAGGCGGGTGCGTTCGTACACTTTCAGCTCGGAGGTTACGTGCGAGACCTGTTCTGCGGCAAGCTCCTTGCCGCGCAGCTCGGCGCGGCGGCGAAGCGCTACGTTCCACGCGAAGATGCCGAGCAGGACGGCCAGCAGCGCGCCTATCAACGTCACGAGCCTGACCGGCGTCCACCACGGAGGGCGGGTCAGCACGCGGACGTCGCCGGGCTTCCGAATCGCGACCAGCACCTCGCGTATCTGCGGCAGAACGCGGTTCGGGCGCCAGTTCTCCGTGTCGTTCACGAACGTCCCGGAGACTTCTACGAGGCATCCGACCTCGACATTTGCAAGCGCCTCTGGGCAAGCGCTCGAGTCGATCGAGATAAGCTCCGAGTCCTCTTCCAGGTACATCCTGCCGCGCTCCCGTCCCACAGCAGGAAGGCCGCGCACGGTGCCATGCAGGCGCACAGCCCGCCCGTGCAGCTCGGCGTTCTTGAACTTCACGCCCATGTCCTGCGAGACGAGTTGCGACACGTGCACGTCCAAGGGCGGTTCGCTTTCGAATCTCCCGCCCTGTGCCTTTCGCCAGGCTGCACGCGAGAGGTTCACTCGGTAGAGGTCCGTCTCGGGAAGCCCCGAGACTTCCACGCGCTCTCCGTACCTGGGCGCCGGTCGCGACCGCAGTTCCGTTCGCAGGATGCGCCCGTCGTCGGTCTTCAGCAGCATTCTCAGGCCGTCGGCCCATGACGCCACCACGTAGCCTGAGGCGCGAAGGCGGCCGGCGTTGTGCATGGCGGCAGTCGGGCGCGGCAGGACGGCGGTTGGCAGTTCTGGCACGGAGAATGGGTCTGCGCTGGGGGCGGAAAGGACCTTGACGTACGACATCCCATGCGTGTAGACGAGCCTGTCCATCATGACGCGGCTGCCGGCTGGATTCGTGCGAAGGATTCCGTCCACGGAAACGCGCGCTCCGATGAGGTCGTCCAGCGTCGTGGCGGACAGGCCTTCCTCGAATATGGCGCAATAGACGATCTCCCCGTCGCAATCCATGACGATGAAGGACCACGGCGGGTCGATTTCGTCGCGGAACGTGTCGCATACCGTTCCGGTCACGCGCAGCAGGCGTCCCTCCTGGTCCGTGGCGGCGTACACTTCCTTCCCCGACATCGGCCTTGCGTCTACGGGATTCTCACGCCGGACCAACTCGATCTGCCTGCAGTCGAAGTTGTAGCCCGACCTTTTGGAGGGAATCGCCGCGCCTTGCACCCTTATGACATCTCCGGCGTTTGTCGGGCATAGGTCGGAAATCTCGGGATTTGTTCCGAACCAATATGCGCCAGTGGCGTCCTCAGCTACGAACGCGTGCTTCCCCGGGATGCCTGGTAGCGTGACCTTCACGACGAAGTTGAAGGGCACTTCTTCGGCGTCGCCTCTGGCGGCGAACGCCGCATGCATGTCGGCCACGTGGCGCACGACGGCTAGCGCATTCGTATGTCCGACGGCGGCGCATGCGGTCGACGCGAGCAGAAAGAAAAGAAACATCCCCAGCGGCTTCATAAACGATATTATACAATAATTTCTATGGTTTGCTCATTCCCCCAAACGGGGGAATTGACGATTTGGCGGCGGCGTGGCATAATTTAATTAGTTTTCTAGGGGAAATTGTCGACTGCGGCGGAAAGGTCCTCCGCATAGCAAGTCCTCGTCTGAAACAAGGAGTCCGAGTCAATGTCTGCAAGAATCGAAGGCGTTTCAATCGTTCTCGCGGCGGCGCTTACGGCGTCATGCGCAATGGCCGACGATCCGATAGTATTCCAAGGAACGGCAACAGGAGAGAATGCCGCGCCAGCTACAGACGTCTCCGATGCTTCCAAATGGGGCGGCGCGGCGCCTGGCCCCGATCATGACTATCTCGTCACGGACGGGAAGTACTGCGGTTTCGGCGGGGCTGGCACTTTCGGAGGGCGTTCCATAATCCTCGGCGACAACACGACGTCCAAGGCGGGGTTTTTGGATGGAAGCAAGGTCACTGGGTCTTGGACGTACGACTTCGGCACTGTCGTCATGAACTGTGGCGGGTTCTACTCTCGTGCGACGGGAGGCATGATGACGATTGGCGGCGACATCACTGTGAATGGGACTTCCGCTTCGCCCGTTTATATCAAGAACTTCGGCGGCAATAACGCGCAGATGACGTTCTCGGGGGCTTTTCACGGTTCGGGCTTTCTCCGCGTGTTCAAGCCATACCAGAACAACGACCAATTGACGATTCGCTTCACCGGCGACATGAGCGACTTTACCGGCACGATGTATGTTGGCGAGAGCGCCGCTCGGACGGCCTACGTCTCTAGTATCGGCTATCGCACCCCTGTGCTGGTTGGCGATACGACGATGGGCTGCAACGTGTCGCTTTACCCGTGCGGCGCAATCGGGGCGTGCGGCACGGGCACGCCGTACTACGGGTGCTTCTCAGTCCCGAATCTCACGTTCGCGGCGGGGTCTGCGATTCGGTTCGCCGTAAACGACACGACGGGCGGCACGATTCGCGTGACGAACACGCTTACGCTTCCTGCGTCCGGGCAGGTGTGCCTGGACGTGCGCGATTTGCCGAACGACAACCCCACCGTGCGCCGCCATCCCATCCTGATCGCCCCTTCTGGTACGGGCATCTCGACCAATTCGTTCAGGATATACCCTTCGTTTGGCAATGGTGATCCCACTCCTAATGTAGTCTGCAAGGTCTTCGCATGTTCGCTTGAAGCCGGAACCGATTCTGATGGAAGCGAGGTTTTGTATCTCGTCATGGACAAGTATGTCCATCTTGTGACGGCTGACGACTGGAACCATTCGAGCTGGCTGCCCGGGAACTCCGCGCACTGGAGTGGCGTTGCCGCAGGAACGCCGCTTGATCCCGACATGAACTATCTCTCTTGGGACAAGGCAGTGGTGACGCCGCAGATGGATGACATTTTTGGAGGCAAGCGGCTTGTTCTCGCTTCGCCTGCTGGAAACTTGACGTTTGCGGTGCCCAATATTACGATAGACGATTTTGTCATGGCAAACAACGTGTATGCCAAAATGACGATGTATCACTCCACCTTGCGCGGCACCTTGACGCTGTTCGATCCCAACGGCAGGGGCACGGGCGGCAGGCTGTACACGGCGAACGAAGCCAGCGCGGCCATTATCGCATCCACGCTGAAAGGCGACGGCGTTCTCACGTTGCAGGGTATCTACACATTATCCGAAACAAAGGACGGACGCGGGGTTTTCGTCCTCTCCAGCACGAACACGGAGTTCAGGGGGAAGATCGCTGTTTTAAACAACCAGAACCACCCTGCGACGAACACGACTCTGCGCATATCCGACGCCCGTGCGCTCGGTGGGCCGCGCACGGCGTTCGCATACGATGCGCTGTCGTTCAGCAACTGGTCGCGGCTGCAGGCGGACGCCTCGCTCGTGCTCGCGGAGCCGACGCGCGGCGTATACTTCGCGGGCGGCAACTACGTGTCCGTTCCCGACGCGACGAACACGCTTACGCTCGCGTCGCAGACAACGCTTGCGGGAACCCTTGTGAAACAGGGCGCGGGAACGCTCGCCCTCGGCGGAACGCTCAAGTTCACGTCCACGCAGTCGGCGACGCCGCTTGCGGGTACGAACGTGCTTCAGGTCGCCGCAGGGCGCATACGTCCCGCGTCCAAGGGCGGCGCGGACGGGCTTGCGATTTCCTTTGCAGCCGGAACAGGCCTCAAGTTTGCGCCGATTTCGGAAACGGACGCGGACGTAGTGCAGTACGGCCTGTACGACGTGAAGTGGACGACGCCGTTCGACCTGACGGAGACCGACGGCAAGCTGGACGTCGCGCTTGAGCTGCCGGAGAACAAAAGGGAGATTCCTTCAAAGTTCTCGTTTGGCGTCTGCACGGTTCCGGCCGCGGCAGCCGAAGCCCTTGATGGGAATGTCGTCCTGCCGAAGATACTCGGATACAAGTCTTCTGTCACGGGCAAGGCCAATGGCGACGGTTCGGTCACGTTCACCGCCGCATACGAAAAGGTGGGATTCATCTTGATCTTTGAGTAGTAGTGTTCTTGGCGATGAGCAACAGAGTGGCGACGCTTGTTGCGGCGACGTTTGCTGTGCTGGCAGGCGTCGCGGCGGACGGCGTGGAGTGGCGGCTCGAAAACGACGCTGCGGCCGTCTATTTCAAGGCCAAGGCAGAAGGACTTGATCCGGTCGCGCTGTTCCTGAACCCGGACGGGCAGGGGACGAGGGTGTTCCGGCTCGTGTTCGACCATGAAGGCGCGGTGCGCGAGGCAGTCGCGCAGGACAACAACCTTGGCGCAGACAGCTTCGACGTGTCGGAGAAGTGGCGCAGCGGCGCGAGCTGCTCCACCGAGCGGACTGCAAAGGGCTGGGCGCTTACGGCGGAGATTCCCGTTTCCGCGTTCGCGAGGGCGGATTTCGCCGAGAAGTGGGGCGTTCGCGTTGCGCGAACAGACGCGCTGGGCAGTCCGCGTTTCTACGAGAAGCGCGCATTCCCGGGAATCGCGAACAGGACGGACGACGCGGCCTCGGAGCCTGTCGAAATCAAGTTGACGGCACCGTGCTATCTCGACTGCGTGTTCGAGACGATGCATCTGGATTGCATCGAGGGCGTGGTGCTTCTGCGCAAGGGAGTCGGGAGTCCGCTGGAGGTGTCGCTCGAGGGGAAGGACTTCCGCAAAAGCGTGAAGTTCGATTTGGCCGCGGCGACGAACCGCTTTTCTTTTCCGTTCGCGGGGGCGGCGAAAGGCGAGTATTTCATACGGGCGGGCGGCGTCTCAAAGCGCATCCGGAACCTTCCGCGCCAAGAGGGAGAGATTTGGATCGATGCCGACGGGGTGATCCGCGTGGAAGGCGAGAAGACCCTTCCCTTCGGCTGGTACAGCGAAGTGTACCGGCACATGTATCCGGGGCTCAACCTAGCGCAGGAGTACAACGAGACGCTTCGCCGTCCGGAGCAGCTCGACGAAAGGGTGGCGAGAGCCAGGCGGCACGGTTGCATGCTTGTGTTCTCCCCGCTCCAGAACTTCTCCGCGGTCCCGCGTGAAAAGCTCTTCGGGAAGGCGGCGGCACAGGGCGAGTTCGACGGCGACGGTCTCGGCGAGGAGCGCCGCAGGACGCTTGCCGCGTTCGCGGAGCGGGCGAAGGCTCTGCCGGGCTTCTTCGCGTACTACATGCAGGACGAGCCGGAGGGACGCCAGCTCAACCCTGCGTTCTTCAACGCGGCGAAGAAGATCGTCAACGAGGTGGATCCGTACCATCCGACGATGATGGTAAACTGCTCCACGCGCGGCATCCGCGATTTCAAGAACGCCGGCGACATCCTCTGCCCGGACAAATACCCCGTCTACATGAAGGGCGGCGGAACCGTGGGCGCGCGCATCGGAACGTACGAGTGGGCGCACGAGGCGTCGCGGAACGGACGTTCCGCCATGTTCACCCCGCAGGTCTTCGACTGGCCCTATTTCCACGAGCGAGGCGCCTCGGGCCGGATAACCCGCGGGCCCACCTACGCCGAGATTCGCGAACAGTGCCTCATGGCCCTTGCGGGAGACGCGCGCGGATTCCTTCTTTACAGCCGTTTCTCGATGACGCCCCCGTCGGAGCATCTCCGCATGGGTCCTGAGCTCGTGCTGCGCGAGTTGCTGGAGTCGAAGGACCTGTATCTCTCGCCAAGCCGCGAAGTCGAGGCGATCCTCCCGTCGGGCGTGAAGGGCTTTGTTGCCGCGCTGAAGCGGACGGGGAATGAGTCGTTGCTGATAGCGGTCAATGTTGGAGGCCGGGCGGTGCGTGCGGAGTTCCGCTCGCCGGAACTGCCCGGGGCGTTCTATGTTGGCGGGGAGACTTCGCCGGCGGCGGTGGCGGGCGGGCGGTTCGCGGCGGACTTCGCGCCGTACGAAGCGAAGGTATTCCATTCGCGGCCCAGGGCGTTTTCCTTCAAGGCCGCATGCGACGCCGTGGATGCGGCAGAGGCAGCCCGCTGCAAGCCGGGCAATCTGGCGGTCGCGGGCAAGTTCCTGACTTGGGCCGAGATGCTTCGCGTCGCCTCCGGCAAGCAGGACGCTGGCTTCCCGAAGGTCGAGACATCCTCTGCGCGGGTGCTTGGCGGACGCAAGGGGCTGCCGTGGGGATATTTCCTGCAGGATGGTTTCGCCGACGAGTTCCCCTATCTGCCGTACCATGGCTGGGCTCCGGACGCCAATGACAAGTCGCCGTCAGTGAAGGTGCTGTTCGGGGAGAAGAAGAGATTCGGCAAGGTTGTGGTCACTTGCTGCTGCGACGCGAAGGGGGCATTCCCAGTGGCATCGGGGTCGGTGGAGGTTGACGGGCGGAAGGTTGCGGAGTTCGTTCGCGGCGCGGGCGGCAGGGTTGCCGTTGAGTTTTCCCCCGTTTCGTCCGACGCCGTGACGGTGCGTCTGTCTGGTGGCCGTGACGGGGAAGAGGCCTGGCTGACAGAGGTGGAAGCATACTGAAGACGACAGAGGAGAAAACAATGAACCGACTGGTTATTGCATTGGCGGCAACAGTTGCCGCGTCTGCAGCAGGAACTGCGGAGATTCCGCCGGACGTGCGACACCGCCAGGAGGTGCGCGCGGCGCTGGCCGACCCGGCGCGGCGCGACGCCGCCATCGAGGCGGGGCTCAAGGACGAAGACGAACTCGTTCGGCGCCACGCTCTGTTCATCGCGTACGCGAAGCACGCGGAGGACAGGAGCGGGGCCGAGGCCATTGCAAAGCCGTTTCTCTCCGACCCGTCGCCATCGGTGAGAATCGTCGCGAAGATGATATGCCGCAAGGGCGGGCTCTACCGCGACAACAGGCCGCTGTCCACCTCCGCGCAGAACGACCACGCCACGGTCCGCATACAGACGGCGCGGCCGAAGGGCGGCGTGTTCGCGTTCAAGGCGCCTCTCGGCGAATACGATGCGGTCGAGCTCTGGTTCGGCAAGCCCAAGCAGGACCTGTACGTGTGGATGAACGAAGTGTACGTCGGCCAGTTTGACTATGACATGCAGCGCGGGCGCGAGTTCAGGCTCGACGTCACGAAGGAGATGAACGGCCCGACGGCGGCCAACACGGTCGTCGTGAAGGACGGCGCGGGCAAGATCGTCAACGTGGGATTCACTGCGGAGGCCCTGTCATGGAAGTGAGAAATATCGTGATCGGGCTTGTCGCAGTGGCGGCGTTCTCCCCTGTATTCGCCGCCGACCTCGGTCCCGTTGGCCCGCGCGCCAATCCCGACGACCAGTACCGCTTCTTCTGGTACATGAACGGGACGTTCTACCGGCAGACGGTCGATGCGGGTTTCAACATGCTCATCAACGCACACGGCAGTAACTGGAGCCGGTACAGCGCAGAACAGCGCGCCGCGTCCATCGATGGGCGCCGCAGGTTCTTGGAGATGATGGACCGCGACGGCGTCGACCACGTGGAGCAGGTTAAGGCCTCTTTCTGCAGCGGCATCCAGGATGACTACGCCCAGCTCAAAAAGGACGGCACGAAGAACACGCGCTCGCTGGACTTCAACATACCCGCCTGCCGCGAAGAGCTGCACAAGGTGTTCACCTTCACGGCGGAGGCGCTCACGAACCTGCCGGCGA
Source organism: Kiritimatiellia bacterium (assembly GCA_017405115.1). The sequence continues at coordinate 51,524 of JAFRBA010000045.1, read as the reverse complement.
TGGTCGGCGTGCAGACGTCGAGCGAGGTGCGTGACGGCTCCATTCCCAGCTGGCGACCGGAATACGCCGCCGCATGCCGCCGCGATCTCGGCTTCGATCCGCCGGAGGAATACACAGGTTCGCGGGCGGGCGGTGCCGCGATGCGGGCCGACTTCCCGGTCTCGCGTGTCGTCACGCCCGACTACAAGCCGCTCAAGTACTACGTTTGGTTCTGGAAGAAGGGCGACGGCTGGAACGACTACCAGGACATGTGCACCGACGTGTTCCGGGAGGTGCTTGGCAAGGAGGTGTTCTCGTTCTACGACCCTGTCGTGCGCGTCCCGCCGCTGTGGGGGTCCGGCGGCGCGAAATGCCGCGTAGGCAGCCAGTGGTACTACGAGGAGCCGTCGCCGTTCGGCGTCTCGTACGTCGTGTCGATGCAGAATGCGATGGCGCGCGGGACACCTGGGATGCGCGTAATGACCATGCTGCAGGGAATCGCCGGGCGCATGTTCTGCGCACCGAAGGGCAAGAAGGTGGAGAACGAACCGGCGTGGGTGGCCGACAGGCCGAACGCCACATGGATTACGCAGCCGCCGGACATCGTGCGCGAAGCGCTGTGGATGCTCTTCGCGCGCAAAGTGGACGGCATCGGCGTCTACGCCTGGAACTGCTTCTTCGACGCGTCGCTCACGGGGGACGAGAAGAACTTTGGCAAGCAGAGGGGCGGCTACCAGTTCACGAACCCCGAAACGTTCGAGGCCGTGAAGGACGCCTTTCTGCGGGCGGGGGTCCCGCTCGGGCCGCTTTTCAAGGCCGTGCCCGAGCGCGCGCCGGAGGTGGCGATGCTCGAGAGCCACGCGTCGCACCTGCTCGGTCTCGGCGGCAGCAGCCAGGGCCGCGCGCCGAGATACGGCGACCTCGCAGTCGCGGCGAACCTCCAGCCATACGTGATCTACGAAGAGGAAATAGAGCGCGACGGGATTCCGCCTTCTGTGAAGGTGCTGCTCGCGCCGGACTGCGGGGCGCTCCTGCGCACTACGTTCAAGGCACTGTCCGCGTTCCAGAAGAAAGGCGGCGTCCTCGCGTCAGACGCCAACCTCGTTCCCGTCCTTCTCCCCGACGTGATGATGCCGGACTATCTGCTGTCGACCTACGACCGGCAGTTCAACAGCGTACGGGACAGGGAAATGATCTGCAAGGGAGTGAAGCAGCTGCGCGGCGACCTCGCATGGGCCTACGAGCCGTACGGCGATTCTGACAATCCATACATAATCGTGCACGTGCGCACCTATCGCAACGCCGACTATGTGTTCGCGATCAACGACAAGCGCGAATACGGCGACTATGTCGGGCAGTGGAAGATGCTGGCGGAGAAGGGTCTGCCGAACGAAGGCAATGTGACGGTGCGCCGCAAGGCGGGGGCGGTGTACGACCTCGTGGCACACAAGTCCGTTCCGTTCTCGAATCGCGACGACAGGGTGGAGATACCCGTTTCGTACACCACGACTGACGGTCGCATTCTGCTCGTTGCGCCGCGACAGCTCGCGCCGCTCTCGATTTCCGTCGCGGCGGACGGCGAGGTCGTCGTGACGTCGCCCGACAAGGACGTGATGATCCCGATCGAAGTCGCATGCGATGGCGAGAAGCCGCGCTACGGCGTTGTCGAGAACGGCATCTGGAAGCGTCCGTACAAGACAGGCGCGAATCTCCGCGTCCGTAACCTCGCCGACGGCAGAATCGGGCACGGACGGCTCGAATAATTGGTGTGTGATACGCGCATTTCTGGAAGACTAAACTGCAAGGAGGCTTTAACGTGAGCATCAAATCGATTTTCTCTACGGCGTTCGCAGGACTGTGCGTCTTTGCGGCGGCGATGGTTGTCGCGAACGTGGCGGACGTGAGCGTAGGGGAAGAGCCGATGGGGCGGTTCGGAATAATAAGCGACATACACATCGCTTCGCACGATTGGCACACATGGGACATGCTGCGCAATGCGCTCAAGTACATGGACGAGCGGAAGGTGGATGGCGTAATAGCCAGCGGCGACCTCACGCAGATGGGAACCACCAATGAACTCTACAGGTTCGGCGCAATCTGGGACTCCGTGTTCCCGGACGACAAGCGTTCCGACGGCGAGCATGTGGAGAAGCTCTTCATCTACGGCGACCACGACGTCGAGCCGGAGTTTTCGCCGTATTACATGAAGTGGTGCAAGGAGCGCAACATGGACTTGCGCGAATGGCTGCGCAGAAACGGCGACATCGCGACGAACGACCGCGCCGCGCAGTGGAAGGCTGCCTTCCACGAGGACTTTGCGCCGATCATGCGCAAGCGCGTCAAGGGATTCGATTTCGTGCTTGCGCATCTCGTCAATCTCGACGAGGATGGCATGCGCTATGCAGACCCCCTGTACATTCCGGGGCTTGAGGAATTCTTCGCCACAAACACATTTGACTCCGCGCGACCGTTCTTCTATGTGCAGCACAAGATTCCCAAGGGGACGGTTGGTGGTCCTACGCAGACGGGACAGGATTCCGGGCGTACGTCGGCGATTCTGTCCAGGCATCCAAACGCAATCTCGTTCAATGGGCACAAGCACAGGACGGCGACGGAGGAGTTGTCGCTCTGGCAGGGCGCGTTCACAGCGATTCAGGTGCCGGCACTGTTCAAGCTTCTCACTGCCGCAGGGAGGGAAAACGGACAGTGCTCCTGCGACGCGGCGAAGACGGATCCGCCGCATCAGATGGCGCAACTCGATACGGTCCTTGACGGTTCGCATGTTCTAGTCATGACGATATGGTCGGACAGGATTGTCGTCGAGCGCGTGGATGTTGTGAACGGCGGCGAGCTGGTCGCCGCACCGTGGGTGATTCCGTGGCCGAACGACGGCACGGCGTCGTTTGAATCTCGCGGCAGGAATGCGCCGGTTCCGCAGTTTGCGCCGGGCTCGAAGGTAACGGCACAAATGATTGACGGGCAGGATCGCGCTGGGAACAAGCTCAAGCAGATCGAAGTTCGCTTTCCTCCGGCGCAATCTACCGCCAAGACGCCTAGGGCGTATGACTACGAGGTGCGGGCGGTTCTCAGGAAAGCGCTCGTCACGCGCATCGTCTCGACGAAGCGTGTCTATTCGCCGAAATGCTACAGACCGGAAAAGTACGATACCGGCGACGTCATCTGCCTTTTCGGGCGCTTCGAGATTCCGAACGACCACGACAGCGTGACGTTCGAGGTGCGCCCCATGAACGCCTGGGGCGTCGCAGGGGAGCCGATATCGTCTGAACCTGCGACATACGAAAAGGCGAAAGTCCTTTATCCATTCTGATTCTGATGGAGATGACGACATGAAGATATCGTTGATGCTTGTGGCAGTGGTTGCATCTTTTGCGGCTGTCGCCGCCAACCTTGAAATGCATAGGAATGACGAGTGGCGTTCTGTGCCAGTGGATCGCGTCAGGCTCGAAGGCCCGCTCGGACGGCGCATCGCGCTAACAGCGACGAACAACCTGATGAAGATAGACCTTGAAAAGAACTTCTTCGGGCCGTTCCGCCAAAAGACCGCAGACGGCGGCTTCATCGGTCTTGGAAAGCTTCTCAATGGCGCGGCGTATCTTGCGAAGTACACCGGCTTCCAGAATGTTGTCGAGCGTAAGCGCGAGATAGCCTGTGTCCTTGCCGATACGCAGGACGCCGACGGCTACATCGGCTACTTTGCGCCAGAGTCCCGAATGCGCAAGCTATGGGATCTCCATGAAATCGGTTTTATTCTTCAGGGGCTTGTCAGCAACTGGGAGCTTTTTCGCGAAAAGCGTTCCCTTGAGGCGGCTCGCAAGGCGGCGGACTACGTAATGCGCCGCTGGTCGGACATGCCGGACGGCTGGGAGTTCGACGACATCACCGACCGGGAGACGACGCTCGGCCTCGCGCACGGATTCATCCGCCTTGCTGCCGCGACCGGCGAAATGAAATACCTCGACTTCGCGAAGAACGAACGCGCACTGATGGATTGGAATGCGCCGATCGTGCTTGGACGGAGCGGGATAATTTCCGTGGGGACAGACCTCGCGTAGCCGTTGAGAACACTATGCGGAACAATTCTCGCGGCGAAAAGTGGGTATGACTTTGGGGGCGAGAGGGGCCGTTTTCAGTTCTGCGTGAATTGCAAGTCTTGGTATTGCGCTGTCCATGCGGAATATGGTATAATTCGTGATGTTGGATGACATGGGGTGTCTTGATTTGATGCCTTCAAAGAGCATCCAGCGCAAAAAGGAGAACGCGAAATGAGAATGGCAATGGTGTCCGACTTGTGCAAGTTGGCTCGGATTGCATTTTCTTCGCCTTGCGACTATGACGATGGCGCAAGTGTGCTGTATGGCGGAGACGAGCGCAAAAGCGTTCCAGATGCGTTGCTCGGACGTGGAAGCCTAACTGTGTCAAGCGGGAGAGTGACGACAAGTCGCGACCTCCGTCGCATGAAGTCTAGGGTTCGTGCGCATGACTTCCGCATCTGAAAGTGTTCCCAAGGCGCTGACAACTGTTTTCGACGAGGCCGAGGCCGCCATCAAGAAGTATGAGCGTCTTACGCTGTCACTGCCTGTAGCAGCAGTAAACCAGTTGCGCTATGCAGCAAAGCATTTTGCCAGGGCGACGAAGTGCGAGTGCGGAAGCTTGGAGGCGGAGGCGCATTATGCCAAGGCAAGGTGCCATTGCGAGCGCGCAAAATTTGACGCGCTTGACGGTATCATCTATTCGAGTCTGGATTTCATAGCGGCATTTCAGAAGATGTGCAGGACAAGAAGGGGTGTAGAGGAAATTTACCCGGAGATTCGTTCCGACTACGATGCAATCGCGGCTTTGCAAGAGCGAATTCAATTGTTGCCGAAAGTACAGGACATGTCAAGTGGCGACATGGCTGAAATGGAAGAACTTGCGGGCAAGTTTCTTTCTTTTAAGCGAAAGATCCTGAGGCTTATGCCAGCCGTGGAAGCACGAAAGCGGTTAGTCGTGGACATGAGCGCCCGCAATGCGGCAAAGCAGTTCCTCGCCTCGTTTCTTGTTTCCGTTGCGGGAACATTCGTAGGTGTGCTTGGTACATTCTGCGCCATATGGATGTCGCCTTCATATTCTCTGCTATGGCGAATAGCGGTGAGTGTCGGGATGTTAGTCTTGTTCGCTCTTGCCACGTGGTGGATTTACGTATTTGCGGTAAGAAAGATGCTCACACCCAAGCAGCGCGAGGCTTTGCTTGGTGTGGATGAGTTTTCTTTTACTTAGTTAAGTGTGGATTGCTGCTGGCGTTTGAATCCGTGGGGACCTAGCGTAGCCGTTGAGAACACTGTGTGGAACAATTCTCGCGGCGGAAAGTGGGCATGACTCTGGGGCGAGGGCAGGGGCTTTTTAGACCATGGGGACGCTCTTTTTAGACCATATGAAGAATTATTTTAGACCAAGGGCAAAATCATTTTAGACCATACGGGAAATCATTTTAGACCAATGGCAAGGATGATGTGTGCCGAATGGATTTCAAATGCCGCCCAGCACGCCGTTTATGCTATGATATACGCGTATGAAAGGAGCATTGTCATCATGAGAGTCGCCAAGATACCTGCTGAGATTGTGGAGGCCAAGGTGCTAGAGTCGCTACGGAGTCGAATGGATCCCGCCTCACGGCGTGTCTATCCTCGCTGGAAGCTGATGATGCGCGAGATTGGCGTTTGCCGCCAGCGCATAGCAGATGCCGTCAATAGTCTCAAGGCGCAAGGTGTGTTCACTGCGGGCACTGAAGAGGTGCGCAGGGGAAAGTACACGTTTTATGTTTGCTACTATGAATTCCCTCTGAAAGCTGACAAAGCAACGGGGTGAAAGTTAGCAAAGCGGTTTCGAAGTGCGGTGGGAATCCTTGGGGAACCCCGTCGTGTCCAAGAGTAAATCTGTGGGGACACACCCCGCGAAACGGCTGTTTTTCGGGCGGACTGCGAAATAGACGTGGCGTCGCGAGACTTTGACGAGTTTCGACCCCGTGTGCAGAAAGTCGGGAATAACGTGTTTGCTTCTGAAAACGGCACAAAAACTGACTTTTTACGATTTTGTGCCGACGCGGTTGCATAAGTGACCAAAAGATGCTATAATATGCAATGTATTGAAGTCATATAAACCACAAAAATGTTTGTTGGACGAGAGAACGAGCTTGAAACGTTGCGTTTGTTGCTGGACAAACGCACTCCTTCGTTGGTGGCTTGTCGAGGTCGTCGGCGCATTGGAAAGTCTACGCTGATAGAGGAATTCGCCAGACGCAACGGCTGCCGGCTAGTGAATATTGATGGCTTGCTGCCGCGCGAAGGAATGACCAATCAGGTGCAGTTGGACAATTTCATCGAGAAATTGTCCGCGCAGACTGGTGTTGACGGATCGAAGGTTTCGTCGTGGTTTGAGGCGTTCGTGCGCCTTGACCAAGCGCTCGCCTGGGATGGTTGGACGGTTGTGCTTTTGGATGAAGTGTCATGGATGGGGCGTTATGATGCGGACTTCCCCGCAAAGTTGAAGAGCGCATGGGACAGCATGCTGAAACGCCATGACAAGCTGATAGTTGTTGTCTGCGGCTCTGTTTCCACGTGGATTAAAAAGAACATTCTTGAAAACACGGGCTTTGCCGGACGCTTTTCGCGGGACATCGTCGTCCGCGAGCTCCCGCTCTCGCAGTGCAAGGCGTTTTGGGGCGAAGCCGCCGCGAGACTGGCACCTGCGGAAATCTTAGACGTCCTGTCTGTGACGGGCGGAATACCAAGATATCTCGAAGAGATTAATCCGAGGTTGAGCGCAGACGAGAACATCAAGAGGATGTGCTTTGAGAGTGATGGTGTCCTTTTCGGAGATTTCAAGGCCATATTCAGTCAGGTATTCGGCGAGGAGTCAGTTTTGAAGAAGAAAATCCTTCAAGTCCTGGTAGATGGTCCGAGAACCTGTATTGAAGTCGCTGAAGAACTGGGCGTGGTCCGCGGCGGATCTCTTTCGGAGTCGCTTGAAGTTCTTGTTGACGCCGGGTTCGTTGCCAAGGACGAGGGGTACAATCCAGAGACGGGAAAGAAGGCCCGAATGGTGAAGTATAGACTTTCGGACAACTACACGCGGTTCTACCTTAAGTATGTCATGCCGCACGAAACGGAGATACTGTCGGATACATATCTATTCGAGACCTTGGAGTCGCTGCCGGGCTGGGATGCGGTTCTCGGCCGGCAATTCGAGAACCTTGTCGTCAACAACTTTAAGGAACTCGTGAAGCCGTTGCATCTTGAGGGTGTGCCAGTCCTGTCAGCGGTTCCATATGAGAAGCGTTCGAGCAGGAAATGCAAAGCTGACAGAGGGAGCGGACTGCAAATCGACTTGCTCGTCCAGACGCGCAAGTCGATGTACATCGTAGAAGTGAAGCGCAAGGGGCGGATTGGAGAATCTGTAGAAGCAGAGGTCGCGGCAAAGGTTTCCAGGCTGCGCCATCCGCGCGGGGTGTCCATTCGGACGGCGCTCGTATACGAAGGCGAGCTTGCGCCTGTTGTGCGCGGCAACGGATATTTCGACGCCATAGTATCTGCGTCCGATCTACTCGGACTGGATTCTGGACGCAGATAGCTCTATCCCCCGTTCCATGGTGGATTCATTTTACAATGGCTCAACACGGCAAACCTGTGAGGACAGGCCCCGCGAAATGGCTGCTTTTCGGGCGGACTGCGAAATAGGTGCGGCGTCGCGGCGGGTGCCAGTAGTCATCTGTGCAGAATATATGGTATAATTCGCGCCATGAAACCGAATGTCGAGGACTCCGGTGAATTGAGGTGAAGCTGGTGCTGTTCGAGGAGAAGATATGAAGTTGACATTAATCCGCTTTGTCAAGAAAGGAAAAACATGAAATACTCCATGCTACTCGCCGCCGCCTGCTGCGCGGCGTTTGCCGCGTCGGCGGAAGTCACCGCTGACTTCACACAGACTACCGCGAAGTTCCGTCCCGCGCTCCATTCCTCTGGCTACGCGCCAAACTTCGATCGCGCCCATCAGGCCGTTTGGGACGAAAAGCTCAAGGAGATGAACTTCGAGCCGATGACAGTCAAGGTGAAGGGCGGCAAGTTCACTCTCTCCAAGCCTGACGCCTATTCCGCCGCGTTCCTTGTCACCTTCGACCTCTGATTCTTGTTTCTATCCCTAGGGAGAAAGAAGATGAACAGGGTTCTTTTTGCATTGCCGACGGTCGTACCATATGCAGATAACAAACTTACAGCAATGAAAAATACGTGCCTTGCCATGGTTCTCATGGTTGCCGCGCTCGCATTGGGCGACGGAGCCGAGAAGTCGTTTTCGAAGTTCGGGACCTCGTATTATCCGGAGGACAGGACTCGCGAGCAGTGGGTGGCGGATGTTCGTCTCATGAAGGAGCTGGGAATTGACATGGTCCGGGTCGGCGAGTTCAATTGGTCCGGGTTCGAGCCCAGGGAAGGAGAGTTCGACTTCTCGCAATACCATGACTTCCTTGACCTGCTCTTGCAGAACGGCATGAAGGCGATGATGTGCACGCCATGCGCCGCGATTCCGCAGTGGATGGCATGCAACCACCCTGCCACTGTGAAAGTAAGGGTGGACATACCAGTCAACCCGAACGGGAATCGCCATACCGCGTGCGCCTCCAGCCCGGAATATCGCGCGTTCTGCCGTCGCATCGCGGAGAGGATGGCCGAAGCGTTCAAGGACAGGCCCGAAGTTGTGGAATGGCAGCTCGAGAACGAGCCGATGATACGAGCCAGTACTGGCGAGTGCGTGTGCGAGGAGTGCAAGAAGGGCTTCCGTAGATGGCTAAGGCGCCGTTACGGCACGATCGACGAGCTGAACCGTGCATGGCACACGTCTTTCTGGTCCGCAACGTTCGACGACTGGAACCAGATTTCACCGCCGTTCAGGCTGTTCGACAATCGCCAGCACTGGCAGCGTGACTACTCCGAATACCACAGCGAGACGACAATATCGCTCCTGTTCGAGCAGCGTGACATTCTGCGTCGCGTGAATCCGAAATGGAAGATAACGTGCAACTGCCCCATGGTCGCCGACGAGCTGCGGCACGACGTGCTGTTCAAGGGGCTGGACTTCACGTCTTCCGACGTGTACGTTCTCAGCGATTCCCAGCATGCGTCGCTTTCCGACCACCGCTGGCGCTGGAACGCATTCCGCACCCTTGGCGTCAGCCCCCGGCCGTTCACGGTCGCCGAGCTCGGGCCGATGCGCGCGGATGTGCGCTCGCCGCGCTCCTACGACGCAGTACGCACGCGCGTGTGGGACCTGGTGGCGCACGGCGCGGACGGTCTGCTGTGGTTCTGCATGAACACGAGCGTGGCGGGCGAGGAGCTTTCCACGCGACTGCTGCCGTGGTCCGGCAAGCCGCGCCGCGCGTTCGCCGCCGCCAAGCGCATCAAGGCGGAGTTCGACGCGCTGCCCGTGCCCGTCGCGACGGCGCCGGTGGAGCGGTCGCGCGTGGCGGTGGTGTTCGACGCGGCGGCGTATATGTACTTTTCGTCGGTGGCGGGCGACTACGGGCGCCACATCGGGTGGACGAACCACAGGCTCTCCGACGCATGCGAGAGGTTCGGCATAGTTCCCGATGTCCTGGCGTTCGACGACCTCGAAGCCGGAGCGCCGCCATACGAAGTGCTGTTCCTGCCGCCGTGCGAGCATTGGACGGAAGGGCAGATCGCCGCGCTCAAGCGCTATGTCGGCGGCGGCGGGGTCGTGGCGGCGGTGACGCGGCAGAACATCCTGACGGACTCCGCCACGTATCGCGAGGAGCCGTACCCCGCCGGGATGCTCGACCTCTACGGGCTTGAGATCAATGACACGCGCCTTCTGCGGGGGCCGGACTCCAACTTCGCGCACGTGCCGCTTGAATTCCCGTTCGGCCCGTTCGTCGCGGAGACGTGGATGGAGTCGCTCGAGCCGTCCACCGCCGAAACCCTCGTCCGCTACTCCAGCACCTGCTTCGCCGGCGACCCGCTCATGACGGTGAACCGCTATGGGAAGGGCCGCGCGTACTACCTCGCATGCGGGGCGGACGCCGACGGAATCAAGAGCTTCGCGAAGAAGGTACTTTCGGACTGCGGCATCCCGGTAGACCGCGAATGGCCGTGGTGCGTCACTCGCGCAAGGCGCGGCGCGTGCACGATCGTCGCGAACCACTCCGACTCGCCCGTGGTCGTGCCGGCGGAGAAGGGGAGGCTTCTCGTGGGCGCGCCCAGGGCAGTCGCGGGCGGCATTGAGATCGAGCCGATGGGCGTGGCGGTGTTCGCTGGCGAGGTGTCCGATGGGCGTTGAGCGCTCCGATCGGCTCATGTCGCTTGACGCCCTGCGCGGCTTCGACATGTTCTGGATACTCTATCCGTCGTATCCGATATTCCACGCGCTGCTTGTCGCGCTTGGGCTGAAGGGCTGCTGGATCGACATGCAGATGGACCATCCCGAGTGGATCGGTTTCACTTTCTACGACACGATCTATCCGCTCTTTTTGTTCATGGCGGGCGTCAGCTGGCCGTATTCGCTTGCCAGTTCGCGCGCTAAGGGCGTCTCGACGCTCGCGATTTCGCTGCGTGTCCTGCGGCGGGCGGTGGTTCTCTTCGTCCTCGGGATGGTTGTGCACGGGTTTCTGCAGAACGGCTTCTGCGGGCGCATTTCAAGCGTGCTCGGAAGCATTGGGATCGCGTGGGGCGCAGCGGCTTTTCTCTTCATGGCGTTTGGCTGGCGCGCGCGTCTCGCGACATGCGCGGCGGTTCTCGTGGCCTACGGTGCGATCCCGTTCCTCGTCTCGCCGCCCGGCGCGGATTCCCCGCTGCTTCCCTACGCCGACAAGGCGTCGTGCCTATATGCGTGGATCGACGCCAGCCTGATGCCCAAGCCGCAGATCGCCGGCGGTGTGGCGAACCACTTCCCGATGGTCGTCACCGCGCTCATGGGGATGTTCGCCGGAGAATGGCTGCGTCGCGAATCGCCGGGCCTCGACCGCCACCGCAAGGCCGCCGGACTCGCGGCGGCGGCGGCGGTCTGCGTCGCCGCCGGGCTTGTGGCGGCGTTCTGCCTGGGACGGTGGTCGGTACCGCTTGTCAAGAGCGTCTGGTCAAGCTCCTACGCGCTCGTCACCGGCGGATATTCGTTCGCGATGCTCGCGCTTTTCTACTGGATGATCGACGTCAGGGGCTGGACGAAGTGGAGCTTCCCGTTCCGCGTCATCGGAATGAACGCCATCTTCGCGTACATGGCGTCGCGGTCGATATTCCCGTGGCGCGTGGAGATGGACGTGCTGTTTGGCGGCGTGATGCGTTGCATGCCGACGCCGGAATGGGGCGCGTTCGCCGGTCAGCTCGGATATGTCGTCGTCTACTGGCTTCTGCTCTACTGCATGTACCGCAGGCAGATATTCCTAAAGGCGTAGCCGCTACTTCTCGCCGCGCGTCGGAGCCGGGCTGCGCGGTCCATTTGTAATCCGTTCGCGGTGTAGCCGCGTGCGCAACTATCGCGCGTCGGCATTTATGCTATAATATGCGCATGAAACTCGGGAGAGTATTCGGCGCGGCCGTGCTGGCGCTCGCGGCCGGGTGCCAGTCTTACACAATAGTCCAGAAGAACGTGTTCGTGGACGAGGACAGCAATGTCGTCGTCGTCGAGTACGGGCGCAGCGAGCGCGAGCACGTGAACGAATTCACGGCCCCCACGACCGGCAAGAAGATGGAGTTCCGTTCCAAGCTGGTGGTGCGCGCGGAGCTGCCGGACGGGACGCGCTTCACCGCGTGGCAGTGCATGAACTACCTCGTCCGGGGCACGATGTACAAGACCGACAACGAGCGGTGGATGCTGCTTGCGGATGGCTTCTCGTGCGTCATATACCGCCAGACGGAGGAGAACGAGACGCGCTACGCCGAGGTCTACCGCGGCGTCCTGTGCGACACGCCGGACGTTGGGCATCAGGAGAAGGACACCCGCTGGAAGGAGATCCCGTCCGACCCGCGCACATACAAGAAGGAGGCGGACCGGCCGAGGCCAAAGAAGCAATGAACCCGCTGGACAACATACGAGTGGTCCTTGTCGGGACGCTCTACACCGGGAACGTCGGCTCAGCCTGCCGTGCAATGGCCAACATGGGCGTGCACAGGCTTAGGCTCGCCGCACCAAACCTGCAGAACGGGTGGGACGAAGGCGAGCGCCTTGCCGTGCACGCGACGGACGTCCTGTCGTCTCGTGAGGAGTTCGCCACGTTCGAGGAGTCCGTCGCCGATTGCGTGGCCGTAGTCGGCACCACGGCCCGTGAGGGGCTCTACCGCCAGCACGTGAGGACGCCGCGCGACTGTGCGTCCGACATACTCTCGCTCGCGGCGACGGGGCCGGTCGCGCTCGTGTTCGGGCGGGAGGACAAGGGGCTCCTAAACGAGGAGGTCGCGCAGTGCACGCACCTCGTTCGCATCCCCGTGGACGAGGGCTACACGTCGCTCAACCTCGCGCAGGCAGTGCTGATAACGTGCTACGAGCTCTTCGCGGCGAGCGGGCGCTACGTCCCCCCCCACGAGAAGGCGCCGCCTGCGCCACAGGCGCAGAAGATGCAGCTTATGAAGAACTGGTCGCGAATGCTCCAGGAGATCGGCTTCATGAGGCCGGAACAGGCCGACCACTTCATGCAGGGCTTCCATCGCGTGTTCTCGCGCGGCGTGTTCACCAAGGACGACGCGGCGCTGATGCTCGGGGTGGCGCGTCAGGCAATATGGGCCAAGGAACATGGACAAGCTGGCGTATCTGGCTAGGCGTCTGCTGCTGGCGGTCCCCACGTTCATCGGGATCACCGTCGTCTGCTTCTCGCTGACGCGCTTCCTGCCGGGCGGGCCGGTGGAGATGCGCATGATGCGCATGCGCGGGCTCGCCGCCCAGGGCGCTTCGGTGGGCGAGTCGACCGCGGCCTCGGCAACGGCGAGCGGCGTGTCGGACGAGCACCGCAGGCAGCTTGAGGCGCAGTTCGGCTTCGACAAGCCGATCCTGAGGCAGTACTGGGACTGGCTCGTCGTCAACCGCATGGGCATGCGCCTGCCGAGCTACGACTACCCCGACAAGACGGCATGGCAGCTCATACGCTCGCGGATCCCGGTGTCGGTCTGGTTCGGCGTGGCGGCGTTCGTCCTCACGTACCTCATATGCATCCCGCTCGGCATAATGAAGGCGCTGAGGCACAGGCAGGCGTTCGACGCGGTCTCGTCGCTCGTGGTGTTCGTCGCCTACGCGATCCCGTCGTTCGCGCTGGCCATGCTGCTCAAGATGGCGTTCTGCGGCACGGTGGACGGCTTCCCCGACGCCTTCCCGATAGGCGGGCTGTCGTCCGACTTCGACGTGGAGCCCGGCTGGTGGACGTGGTTCGTCGACCGCGCCTGGCACATGGCGCTGCCGGTGACCTGCTACGTGGCTGGGTCGTTCGCCATGCTCACGCTCCTCATGAAGAACTCGCTTCTGGACCAGATCGCGGCGGACTACGTGCGGACCGTCATAGCGAAGGGCGCCACGCGGCGGCGCGCGGTGTGGGGGCATGCCCTGCGCAACGCGCTCATCCCAGTTGCCACGGGCTTCGGACCGATGATCGGGCTCCTCTTCGCGGGCTCCATCATCGTCGAGACGGTATTCGAGATACCGGGGATGGGGCGGCTCAGCTGGGACGCCCTTGTCGGGCGCGACTATGCGGTGTTCCTCGCGCTCCTGTCTCTCACGGCGGGTTTCCAGCTCATAGGAAACCTGATATCGGACGCCCTGTACATGCTGATCGATCCGCGGATCGACTTTTCCGGACGATGACCTGCCTCCTCTCCCCACTCGCCAGGAAGCGCATCCGCAGCTTCCGCCGCATCCGCCGCGCCTGGTGGTCGCTGATCGCGCTCGTCGCGATATTCGTCTTCTGCCTCTTCGCCGACTGGGTCTGCCCGTGCGACCCCAAGGCGGTGGTGGACCCGGCCACGCTGGAGCCCTACCGCGTGCGGGCCGTGGAGCGCGACTTCGACGTGAGGGCCACCAGGTTCAGCGTGGGCGCCGACGGGGAGATGTTCGACTTCGAGGGGCCGGAGGACGTGCGCGAGCGCTGCCGCGCCGCGGCGAAGGGCGGAGCGCCCATCGAAGTCGACGGATACCGCGCCAGGGTGACGGAGCGCAGCGGCTATAGGCGGGTCTTCCTGGAACCGACGGAGCCGGTCGCCGTGCACGAGAGGCTGGGGGAGCTGGAGCCGGTGAGCTTCCCGTTCCGACCGGTTCCGGGGCATCCGTTCGGCATCGACGCTGGTGGGCGCGACGTCTACGCGAGGGTCGTGCACGGCATGCGCATCGCGCTTCTCTTCGGCGTCGCCCTTGCGCTCTCGGGGCTTGTCTTCGGGCTGGTCATCGGCGCGGTGGAGGGCTACTTCGGGGGCAAGACCGACATCGTCATGCAGCGCCTCACGGAGGTCTGGGCGACGATGCCGTTCCTCTACGTGATGATCTTCATAGGCTCCACGATGGGGCGGTCGTTCTCGGTTCTTCTCGTCTGCTACGCGATATTCAACTGGATAACGGTGGCGGCATACGTGCGCGCGGAGTTCCTGCGCCTCAGGGTGTGCACGTTCGTCGAGGCGGCGAAGGTGCAGGGGCTCTCTGCGGCGAGGATAATCTTCGTGCACGTCCTCCCGAACGCGCTCACCCCGCTCATCACCCTATTCCCTTTCCTGCTCATGGGCGCGATCAGCTCGCTCGCCGCGCTCGACTTCCTCGGCTTCGGCCTGCCGCCGATGACGCCCTCCTGCGGAGAGCTCATGCAGGAGGCCCAGAAGTTCCGCTTCGCATGGTGGCTCGTCGTGTTCCCGGCGGCGGCGCTGTTCGTCGTGATGCTGCTTACGGTCTTCGTCGGGGAAGGGCTCCGGGACGCCTTCGACCCGCGGCAGAAGTCCAGGCTTGAGTAGCGGAGGGAAAGGTAAGCATGAATGCCGTAGTCATATTCATAACACTGTCGATCCTGCTCGTGGCGGGCAAGATACTTCGCGTGCAGATACCGCTCCTCCAGAAGCTCTACCTTCCGTCGTCCGTCGTCGGCGGGCTCCTCGGGCTCGCGCTCATCTCCGCGTTCGGCGACATTCTCCCCGCCGGGGCGGTGGACGAGATGCGCCAGATGCCCGGATTCCTCATCAACGTGATCTTCGCGACGCTCTTCCTCGGCGGCGGCATGCCAAAGCTGAAGAACCTGGCCGCATCCGTGCTGCCGCAGCTGACGCTTGCGCAGATCGTGGTCTGGGGGCAGTACGTGGTCGGGCTGGGGCTCGCAGGCTTCCTCCTCGCCCCGTCGTTCAACCTTCCCGCAGCGTTCGGCAACCTGCTCGAGCTCGGCTTCGAGGGCGGCCACGGCACCGTCGGCGGCATGTCGGAGGCGTTCCGGGCGCACGGCTGGGAGGACGGCATCGCCCTCGGCTACACGGTCGCCACCATCGGCATGGTCTGCGGCATCGCCCTCGGCATGTGCCTGGTCAACTGGGCCTACGCGCGAGGCTACATAAAGACCGTCCGTCCGTTCTCGAAGCGCTCCGCCGCGGAGCGGCGCGGCATCCACCCGAAGGACTCACGGCCGTCCGCCGGACGCCAGACCGTGCTCGCTGACTCCGTGGACTCCCTCGCGTGGCACATAGCCGTGGTCGGCCTCGCGGTGCTGATAGGGTTCGGCATCCTGCAGGGATGCAAGGCGGCCGAGGTCGCGCTCTTCCCGGCCGCGAAGACGCGGCTGTTCCTGGGCTTCCCCATGTTCCCGCTATGCATGGTCGGCGGCGCGCTCCTCCAGTTAGCCGCAAAGGCCGTCGGCATCGACCTCCTCGTCGACCGCGACCAGATGGCGCGCATCTCCGGGGCGGCGCTGGACTACCTCGCCGTGTCGGCCGTTGCGACAATCCAGCTTTCCGTGGTGATGGCGAACTGGATACCGCTGGTCGTCATGACCTTCGCCGGCCTTGTGTGGACCGCCGCGTCGGTGCTGTGGTTCTCGCCGAGGCTCTTCAGGGAGGCGTGGTTCGAGCGCGGCATCGCCGAGTTCGGCCAGGCGACCGGCGTGACGGCGACGGGGCTGCTGCTCCTGCGTACCGTCGACCCCGACGCCAAGACAGTAGCCGCCGCGTCCTTCGCCGGCAAGCAGCTCCTACACGAGCCCGCCATGAACCTCTGGGTCGCGCTCGCGTTCGCGCTCGTGTTCACCGTCGGCTGGGTGCCGGTCTTCCTCGTCTGCCTCGTCATGCTGTTCATATGGGTCGCCGCCGCATTCGTCATCATGCGGCGCAACCGTTTCGCCGGAAAGGGGAGTTGAGATGACCGCCGAACCAACGCCGATGATGCGCCAGTACCTCGCCCTCAAGCGCGAGATACCCAGAGGCGCGATCCTGATGTTCCGCCTGGGCGACTTCTACGAGATGTTCGGCGAGGACGCCATGACCGCGTCCCCCGTGCTGGGGGCGACGCTCACGCAGCGCAACGGCATGCCGATGTGCGGCGTGCCGTACCACGCGCTCGAGTCGTACCTCGCGAAGCTGATCCGCGCCGGAATGACCGCCGCGCTCTGCGACCAGGTGGAAGACCCCAGGACGGCGAAGGGGCTCGTGCGCAGGGAGATAACGAGGGTCGTCACCCCAGGCACGGTCACCGAGGACGGGCTGCTCGACGCCACGGACAACAACTACGTCGCCGCCGTGTCGGGCCTCGGCCTTGCGCTGCTCGACCTTTCTACGGGGGAGTTCTCGGTCGAGGGTTTTGACTCGCAGGAGAAGCTCGACGGCGCCGTTGCGAGGTGGCGCCCGGCGGAGATGCTGCGCCGCACCGAGGAGAATGCATGGACTTTCGCGCCCGACGTCGCCGAGGACTGCCTGACCCGCCACTTCAAGGTGCTTTCGCTCGACGGCTTCGGGCTTGCCGGAAAGCCCGACCTGGTGTCCGCCGCGGGGGCCCTGCTGCACTACGTCGGAACGACGCTGCGGCACTCCCTGGAGCACGTTCGACGGGTGGCGGTGCGCCAGTCGGACGACGCACTCGCGCTGGACGCCGGCACGATACGCCATCTGCAGCTCCTGCCAGTCGGCGACGTGAAGCGCGAGGCGTCGCTCCTCGGCGTGCTCGACGCCACGCGCACGCCGATGGGCGCGCGCACGATGCGCCAGTGGATCGCCCGCCCGCTCGCCCGCGCGGAGAAGATCAACGCCCGCCTCGACGCCGTGGGGCGCTACGTGGACGACCGGGCCGAGCTCTCGCGCCTGAGGGCGATTCTCTCGGGCGTGCGCGACCTGGAGCGGCTGATCGCGAAGGCGGACGCAGGCCGCGCGAACCCCCGGGACATGAAGGGCCTCGCGGCGAGTCTCAGGCCGGTCCCGGAGATAGGCGTCGGCACGCCGCAGCCGGAGCTGGTCGATTTGATAGACAGGACGATTACGGACGACCCGCCGGTGCTGCTTGCGGACGGAGGCTTCGTCGCCGCCGGGCGCGACGCCGAGCTCGACGAGCTCAGGAGGCTCGCCGCCGACGGAAGGCAGTGGCTCGTGGAGTTCCAGGTGCGCGAGCAGCAGAGGACGGGGATCGCCAAGCTGAAGGTGAAGCACGTGAGCACCTTCGGCTACGTCATCGAGATCCCCAAGGGGTCCGCGCACCTCGCGCCGGCAGACTACGAGCGCCGCCAGACGCTGACTACCGGCGAGAGGTTCGTCACGCAGGAGCTCCGGGAGTACGAGAGGAAGGTCACGGGGGCCCAGGATCGGGCCGTCGCGATCGAGCAGAGGATATTCCGCGAAACCGTGGCGGCGGCCGCGGCGAAGACCGCGGAGATACAGGAGACCGCGCGCGCCATCGGCGAGCTCGACGCGACGCTGTCGCTCGCCGACCGCGCGCTCGCGGCGGGATACGTCCGCCCGGCGGTGGACGACTCGGACGTCATAGACATCGCCGACGGGCGGCACCCGGTGGTCGAGCAGCTGCCGGACGCCGAGCCGTTCGTTCCGAATTCGACGCTGCTGAACACGACGAGCGACCAGATACTCCTCATCACGGGGCCGAACATGGCGGGCAAGTCGACGTACATCAGGCAGGTGGCGACGCTCGCCGTCATGGCGCACATGGGCTCGTTCGTGCCGGCGTCGTCGATGCGCATAGGCGTCCTCGACCGCGTGTTCACGCGCATCGGCGCCGGCGACGACATTGCGCGCGGACGCTCCACGTTCCTCGTCGAGATGCAGGAGACCGCCGACATCCTCAACAACGCCACGGCGAAGTCGCTGATCGTCCTGGACGAGATAGGGCGCGGCACCTCGACCTTCGACGGCATATCGATCGCATGGTCGGTTGCGGAGTACCTGCACGGGCGGACGAAGGCGAAGACGCTTTTCGCCACGCACTACCACGAGCTCACCGACCTCGCCGACGCCTTTGCGGGCGTGAAGAACTACACGGTGAAGGTGAAGGAGGACGGCGGGCGCGTCGTGTTCCTGAGGCGCATCGTGCCCGGCGTCGCCGAGAAGAGCTTCGGCATACACGTCGGCGCGATGGCCGGCCTGCCGTCGGAGGTCGTCGAGCGCGCGAAGGAGATACTGAAGAACCTCGAGGCGAACGAGATCGACGTGAACGCGCCGAAGGTCGTGCGCCGCTCGCGCCGGAAGCTGTCGGAGCTTCCCGGCCAGATGACGTTCTTCTGAACTGAGGCTCAATATGACTACATTGGCCAGATTCTGGAATTTCCTGTCGGTGCAAGGTGCATGCGAAAAGCGCGTCTTCTCTTTTGACGTATTGCGGGCGGCGGCGTTAATCTGTGTCTTGATTCAGCATGCATATGGCTGCCTTATCAGGCAATTTGGCCTGAAGGAATGGATGCATGGCTATATGCTGGGGCGACTTGGCGTATCGTTCTTCATAGTGCTTTCCGGCGCGTCGCTTGCGCTAGGGTCGTTTAAAAGCGGCTATTTCACCTTCTTGAGAAAACGAGCCGCCTCGATTCTTCCGTTTTACTGGGTGGCGTATGTAGTTGTCGGCGTGTTCCTCTTCCTGTTCTTCGGACGTATCTGCATGCGCGGCGACATATCGAAGATCCTTATGACGGTGTTCGCGATTGACGGACACATACCGATTAAGGGAAGATATTACCTGATTGGCGAATGGTTCACCGGGTTCATACTGATAATGTATCTGCTGGCGCCCTTGGTGCATTGGTCGATACTCCGGACAAAAGGCTTGATTCTTCCCCTCTATTTCGTCATATCAGCCCTTGCCATCAAGTACACGCCGGTCTTGAGTAAGTCGATCGTGATATGGCACTCGCATGCGAACTTCAATGTGCTTTCGCGCATCTTTGAATTCGCGCTCGGAATCTGCTTCACCCTATACGTCCTGCGACGGCGCAGGCTGCACGCCCTGCTTGCAGCGGCGGGGGTGGCGTACATTGTCGTCTTTGTTGCGCTTGGACATGACGTGTTCGAGTTCACGGCAACGGGTTTCCTGTCCATGTTCTGCATCTTCCTCGTTCTGACATACCTGTTGCCGTTCGTCCCGTTCGCGGAATCCCAGCGAAGCATTATCTCGTTTTTCGCAAAATATTCCTTCATGGCTTTTCTCTTCCACCATCAGGCGCTTGTCGCGATGAAGGCGAAGATGACATTGAAGTGTGCTCCGGAATACGTTGTCTACATGGTCGTGTCGTCGTTCTTGATCAGCTATCTTCTGGCATATGTCTTCTACCGTCCGGCAGAGTGCTTGAAACGAGCCGTGTTCGGGCCGTATAAAGAACGCCAGGCGTCGGTTTGACAGTGTCGCGGGGAGAGTGGTATAATATCGCCCTAATTCGACGTCCCCGCGGTCGGGGATGCGCTGCGACTGTAGCTCAATTGGATAGAGCGTTGGCCTCCGAAGCCGAAGGTTGCTGGTTCGATCCCAGTCAGTCGCACCAATGAAACACGCGGGAAACGCCGTAAAATAAGGGGTTGCGCGTGATTCTTCGTTTTTTGCGGATAGGTTATGATATGGTATGATACCCTTTCAATTATCCCACAAACTATCCCACAGTTTTCACGCCTGAAAGCCCTGCCCGAAGCCGCCCTGCCTACCGCCTCCCGGCGGCGCGGATTGCCTCGCGCAAGCCGCCTGATGCGCCCGGCGCGAAAATTCTGAAAAAATTTTGCAGAAATTTTTGCAAAAAAAATGCCACGGGGCGACCATGCCCCGTGGCGACCAAAACCGCAACGCAACAGGTGCGTCACGATATTCTCTTGCCGAGGTGGATTTCATAGACCCTCTCGGCGTCGTTGCGGACAATCCGCGTCACCTCCCACGTCATGCGCGTGTTCGTGTAGCCTCTGGAGAACCGGATCGCCTTTACGCGCTCCGCCATTCCGTCAGCCCACAGCCGCGCAGTCCAGTAGTCGGTTATGTCGCGGTACTCCACCCGCTTGCGTCCGCTCTCGATCTCGCCGTACCAATGGTATGTCAGCACGGCGTTGATCGTGACGGGGCTTGCGTCGGCTTTCGCCGCGCCCCGGCCGTCCAGCCAGTTGGAGAGGGCTTCCGTCGCCGCTGCTGCGCGGTCGCGTTCGCTTGCGACGTGAGCCCGGAATCGGTCAACGGTCGCGGAGAACGCCCGGACGCATTTGGTCGGGCCATGATCGCCCCACCGCTTCTGCGAGCCCTCGCGACCCCACTCACGCTGCGCCGCCAACAGGCTGTCCCGCTCGTCGGGTTTCGACCGGGGGGACTTCCCCCGGCCCTTGGTTTGCATGAACTCTCGTTCGTCTTTTGTCATGTGCCGTTCTTCTGGCCTCCTTTGTGTGGTTTTGGATGTGCGTAGTATACCACATGATACACTATCGCGCAATAGGGATATTACGAAACCATCAGGTCGCCGCCCCGGACGAACCGCGCCGTGCGCCCGTGGCGGAACCCCCTCGGTATGTAGCGGCACACCTCCGCGACGGCCCCGGCATACAGCGTGACGGAATGTTCCCGGCTGCTGAACCCGGACTGATCCAGCACCCGGATCGCGACGTTGAGAACGCTGCCGTCCTCGTCCGCGTCGCTCTCCCACTCCTTGCCGCAAAGGCTCGTCCCGGTCTCCTTGCACCAGTCCCCGGCCCAGCGTAGGAACGGGTAGCGTTTCTCTGTTGGCTTTCTCATAGTTGGAATCTCTTTGTCTTGTGCCGTGTGATAGGTTTTGTCAGTCGTACCGGGCAAGGTAGAACGTCACCTTGCTGCCACTGTCGAAACAGACCTGAAAGACCAGCCGAACAATGAAGTCCCTGTCGCGCTTCCAATCCTCCACTCTGCCGTGCGTGTCCTCCTCGTCTTCGCGCATGGTAAACCAGTTCGCGCCGCTCTTGCGCAGCCCCAGCCAAGAGGTGAAGTTTATGGGGTGCGTATCATCGGAGCCGTCCCAAGCGAGGATCGAGTCTTCAACCCAACGCTTCATGTCCTCAATGAAGTACAGAACGTCGGAGGCGTAGTTCTCGCATACGCGGCCAGTCTCCCGGATTAGTGCCGAGAGCATTTCTGACGCACCCACGTCCGCGTGGTCGGTAAACCCTGTCCCGAACACGACGTGGATTTTTTCACGCGAGTATTTACCCTCGCTGGCGATGCAATCGTTAGCTTTCATTGCCGTATCTCCTGTCTGCGGATCAGTCGCGCTCGTCGATAGTGACCCATTCCTCCGTGCTGAAAATCCTGTGCTTGCCGTCCTTGTCGAACGTCAGGACAAACCCCAGCTCCCAGAGTGCGGTCATCATGCCGAAGAGTTCGCGCAGGTGTCCGTTGGCGATTGTCCACTTGGCGTCCGAGCAGCTTTCGCCATCTTTCGCGTTCTCCAGCCGTGCCCGCCCGCCGAAGTCGCCGATATAGCTGTAATGCGTCGGATGGTCTTTCCACGCGGCGGATGCGCGGTAGGTGACATCGGAGCGCAGCACCAGCCCGTATTCCTTGAATACCGCCGTGAGCCTGTCCGCCCGCTCCTCCAGATCGCGGAAGAACTTGGGGACGACGAGCGCAACGTATTTGCGATGCCTGTATTCATAGCCGCGTTCGTCGCACCATTCGATGCAGTCGCAGTCGGACGCGGGGCCAAACAGCGGCGACCCCTCGTATTCGTAGCCGTCGAAGCTGTCGCGCTTGCGCACCTCAAAATCGCCCTGCGTGTTGACGGGGATGATGTCTACTTCTTTCATGTCCAGATTTCCTTTCGTGTTGTAGGGTGGATGGAAGGGGACGGGGCATGACAGCCCCGGCCCCCTGCCGCAGTCGTTCACGACGCGGCTGCTATCTCCTCCGCGAACGCCCGCGCCTCCTCGCTGTTGCGGTTGTACCAGCACTTCGAGAAGCGCGACCAACGCCAGCCGTGGGCCTTTAGGTTCGCCAGCACGTCGTCGCCCGGACGGGAGGGAAAGCGAATCTCTATGCCGTTCTTCTCGCGGTTCTCGGAGACGAGGGCGGCGACTCCGAAGATTATGCCCCGATCCTCCGGCGTGGGCGCGGCGACCTTCACGGGCGCGGAGGGGTCGCCGTTCCTGTCCGTCTCGCACTCCTCGCGGCGGCACTCCACCCCGTTCCCGACCCCGCCGTACTTGTCGGAGAAGTCCGTAAACCTCGCGTTCACGATGTCGGCGCAGTCCGTCATGCCGTCGAAGGTGTCCGTCCACGGCTCAAACAGGTCGAAGTCTGTTGCCGCCTCTACCTCCTCCTTCGTCGGCCCGTTCTTCCATGTCAGGATATAACCCGTGCCCCAGCCCTTGTAGTACGACACGGAGAAGCGCACCCACGGGAAAGCCGCCTTTGCCATCGCCAGCACGTTGCGCTTCCCGTACTTGCGCCATTCGGAATCGGCCCCGTACTTCATGCGCTTGACGCTTGCCGGAACCGGGGTCATGTACCGCGCCCACTTCGCGCACCTCGCGTCATACGCGGCGCGGGCCTCCGCAGCTTCCTTCGCCGCCGCCTCCGCTGCCTCGCGCTCCTCCTTCTCGATCTCGGCTGTCACGCTTGCAACGGTAGTGCCGTACATCGTGTGCCACGTCTTCGGCAGCGCGACGTAGCGCGGGTAGTCGTAGCCCTGCGAGTCGATCAGGAACCAGCGGCCCTTGCCGTCCCGGACGAGAACGGCGAGAGTGTAAAACGTCCGCTTCTGCTCGTCCGTCAGGCGGATGTAGTTGCATCCGAACTCGCCGTACTCCTCATCGGAAACGTCGTCCGATCCGCTTCCCGTCTCCTCGTCCGGCGCGGGCTTCCATCCTTTCAGGATAGTGGTAGCCGTCGCCTCAATGTCCTCGACCTCCCAGATGCGGGTGATCCTGTACAGCCGGGGCTTGCGCTCCCGGTCGCACTTGCTCTTGCTGCGTTCGCGGTCTTCTTCAACGAGGTCGCGGATTTCGCGGCGCAAGTCCTCATGGTCGCACTTCAAGCCGCTCCCGACGCCCCAGAGGAACGTGCCCACCTCATAGGCTGCGGGGTCGTTGGCCTCCGCATTGTCGGCAATGGCCCTGTACCCAGCCGCCTTGCTGTTCTTCCAGAAGTCCTCGCGCCTCTTGATCTCCGCCAGCGCGTCACGCTCCAGCGCGATGGTCGCCAGCGGGCCGAACTTATCCACGAACGCGGGGCGGTTCTCCGGGGCCATCGGCCCGCACCACCCCAGCACGCCCTTGTACATGGCGTGTGTTTCGTCCCAGCTGCCCGCCTTGATCGCCTCCACGATCTGCGCGACTGCCTTTGGCCGCAGCTCGTCTGTTATCGCTGCGAACGTGTGTACTGTCTGTCTCTTCATGGTTTGCTCCTGTTCTGCCGTCTCCGGCTTTTGGTTTTGGTTTGGTTGTGGTTTTGGTCGCTCCCTCCGGGGTGCCCGCGCTGGCTGTGCAGTCCCCGTCGAAAACACCACCATTGTATCATATTTTACCCTATTGCGCAATAGGGTATTTTAATATTTTTTCAGGGGCCAAAAACCCCGTATTTATTGGGGATTTAGGAGATTTCCCGCGACCCGCCCCGGCTGCGGGCATGAAAAAGCCCACCGGGGAACCACCCCCGGCGGGCGTGTCCCTTTCGGGACGACCAAAACCACACGGAACAAACCGTGCGATCACCAGATATTATACCACAAACGCCGTCACGGGGCGTCACTCCTTGCAGCTCGCGCAGCCGCCAGCGGCGAGGGAGCATTGCCCGTCCTTGCACTCGACCGTGGCCTTTGTGCCGTCCTTCTTCTCCACTTCAACCTTCCCGGTTGCCTTGCTGGCCATCATGCCCAAGACGGCCTCCTTCCCCCAGTCCGTCAGCGTGTCAAGGACGCTCTTTGACGTTGTGGACGCCGCAGCCATCGCGTCGTTGTACCGGGCGTCAATTTTGACGGGGATGGACATGGACGGCGTGGCCGTCTGCGTTTCCGTGGAGCCGGAGCTGTCTGCCGATGCGATTGCCCCGTCGCCGAAGGTTGTCTTCACGACGACGCTGATCGTGTTGCTGCTGGCGTTCTCAACGACGACCTTGACTGCCGGCTCCACGTCGCCGATTGCGTTTGACGTGGCACGGCTGGCCGGGTTGGTGTCCATGCAGCCCGTGAGCGCGACGCAGAGGCCGCACATCAGGACGAGCACGGCGCACCTCTTCGCGCCCTTGGCCTTGGCCTTCACCTTCTCCTTGGTCGCCTTGGCCTTGTCCTTGACCTTCTCCTTGATGGACTTGTTCGACATTGTATTACCTCCCTTACTTGATGATTGCCTCGACCACGGCCTCCAGAGCGGAGTCCGAAATGTACTTGTCCAGCGTCGCGTCGCAAAGCGCGTCGATCTCGGCGCGTTCGCCGTCGTCGATTCGCCCGTCGTTCGTGTACGCCTTGAGATAGGCGGCAGTAAGCACGGAAGCGTCCTCGCCATACCCCATGATCTGCTGCGTCCTCTCGCTTGCGGGCTTCTCCGCAATGCGCCTGTTCGCCGCATGGATCGCCGTTTTGATGGCGTCTTTCGTGACGAACTTCTTTATCAGCCATTTCAGTAGTGTTTTCATGTTTACCTTTCTGTTTTCTCACACGGCACATCGCCGTGCGAAAGCCCTTTGAAAAAACTGTCGATTGCGTTTATGCCCATCGCGACGAGAACGCCCGCGAGCAACACCTTGACAGACACCTTGACTATCCAGCGCAAGGTCTCGCCCCACTTCACCTTCTCCGCGACAACCGTGGTTTCGATGTTGTTGAAGCGTTGCGCGAAGTTGTGCGCGAGGTTCGCCACGCCCTTGTTTATCTCCTGCATGGCTACCGCGCCCTGCTTGAAGCCCTCCTGTGTCTCGGATCGCATCGTGGAGAACGCGCCCTCCAATTTCGTCATGCGAATGTCAAGGGCGGCGACCTCTTTCTTCAACGCCGTCTGCTGCTCCGACAGGATGCAACCTTCCTCTGAATTTCTCATGCACATTACTTCGACTCCCTTCTTTGCTTCTTCGGCGGCTTTGACGCTTCGGGCGGTGTGTACCGCTGAATGATCTTATAGCCGTCCGCAAATTCGACACGGATGTCGCCACTCCTGTAGTCCACCGTTACCGCCACTACCTCATTGGACGTTGTGGATATGCTCTGGAAGGTCGCCGCCGCACGGTTCAGCGTCCGCTTGCGTCGTTCGTACATGAACGCCTCGCGCTTCGCCTCGTCCACATGGAGCGCGGCGTGCATCTCGCGCGAACGGCGGGACCGCCACTCAATCCGATCCTTCGGCGTCATCTGGGCGGGGGATACGGGTGGCTGGTTCGTGACCAGCACCGCCGCTACTGCAAGCATGGCGAACATCATTTGCCCTCCCCGTCGAGTTTTTCCTTGATGCGGTCTATAGCGTCGATGAACGCCTGGTAGAGCGCCTTCGTCGGCGGCAGTGCTGCGGCGTCGCGCTTCTGGACATACTCGTCGCGCTTTTCGTCGAGTGCGGCGGTCACGCGCTCGATCCTGGCCGTGGTGTTCGTCGCCGTCCCCCGCCACTGTTCGGCAAGCGCCCGCAGCTCCTCCAGCCGCTGCTCGAACGTGTTGGTCTGCACCGTACCGATGATGCGCCGGACGGCGTTCGTCTGCTGCCATTCGTATTCGCCGCGCCTCCAGATCTCGATGATGTTTGTCACGCCGCCGATTACGACCATCTTGCGAGCCTCGCAACGCGGACGCTGCGCAAGATTCCGAAGATACTGCCGCTCGTTGTCTGTCATGCCAAACAGAGCGAACGCGACAAGCACTGCCAAAACAAACAACAGTCTTTTCATTCCTCGATGTCCTCCGTTCCCTTGTAGATGCCGTTGTCGAAATAGGCGCGCGCCGTCCCGTTCGTGACGTAGCCGGTCAACGTCGGCCTACCGTCCACAAACACCATCGCGCCTGCGAAGTCAAGCCCGCTCACGGGATGCCCGATCGTGCAATGCCTGTTGGGGCGCACGGGATAGCCAATCGCCCATGACGGACGGACAAAGCGAATGTCGTTGCATCCGTTCCACGTCACGCCCTGCGCGTCCGTTACGGCAACGCCGTTGGTCGTGTAGTTCAGCCATTCGCCATCGACATACACCGTGCTTTCGCCGTTCCTGTATCTGCGCTGCATCTTCGGCGGTATGTCAAGGACGTGCGAGAAGTAATACCGAGCAACGTCATTCGTGCCGTCGCTCGTCTCTTCCACGACGTAGGCGAAGAAGTTTTGACGCTGGACGGACGGCTTCATGGAAAAACGAAGCGTAATGCAGCGTTCGGGAATGCTGTTCGTCATGGCATAGACGCGATGAAGCGAATTGGTCATGCCGTCATGCGCAGCCTCGACAACCTGCTGCACGTCACGCGCCCGGTTCTGTCTGCCGATCTCATCTGCGTAGGCGACAAGCTGCCCAGACTCGTCCAGAAGCTTGCCATCCGCTCCAACAAACACGCACTGCCTCTTCCACTGCTTCACGGTTGCGATGTTGGAAACGATGTTCGTCCGCTCGTTGGACGCGCCGAGAAGGGGCGCGTCATCGGCAACGGCCGAAAGCGCAATCATGGCGAATATCGCAATCGTGCGCTTCATTCATCGTCCTCCCCGCTATCCTCGATCTCGACCATCCAGTCGGTGTCGCGGTTTATGAAAAAGCCGTGTACCGTCGCATTCGTGATACCGTAGCCCTCTGCGGCAAGTGTCCACGGCGTATATGCGTCGCGCCAATAAACACGCACAAGCTGGTTTGAGTTGATCTCCCTGCCTTCGTCTGGTTGCCACGACAGGGCGACACTCGACGGCGTTTCCATCGGCGAGCCGAGTGTTATGCCGCGCAAAGTCGGATTGACTGGTTTTGTCGCGCCGAACAAATACAACGACACGAAAACAGGCGAAAGGACAATCGCAGACCACGGATGACGGCGCACCATTCCAAAGACTATGGACACATCTTTGCGGGCACGGTACAGAAACGCGCCGAGGAACACGGCGACCAGGGCGGACATGCAAACCGCCATCAGGACACGCTGATATATCTCGTAGAACCCCTGCATCGTCATTCCTCCGGCTCTACGGCAAGCCCGCCCACGAATTGGATGGTGTTCGTTCCCCACGTGACGGTCTGCGTCAGCCCACCCGCAATTCCGCCGACGATGTTCAACACGCTTCCGTCTCCAACCTGCGCCGTTATCTCGGTATAAACCCGAAGGAACGCCGCCGAATACGAGTGCGGGATGTCAACCGACATTTTGTAGCAGTAATCGTAGCTTTCGCCGTTTACCACAAACGAGTGATCCTGGACTTCGGGCGTTCCGCACGTTATCTCGCCCCAGTCGAGGTCGGACGAAAGCGAATCCTTGAACTGCGCGACGGGATTCAGGCTGCCGATGTTCTCCGTGAATCCGAAGTACACCCAGGAGCGGTCGCACAACACGCCGTCCACCGTGACCTGCGACGCCTTTGCGTCAAACTGATAAATCCTGCACTGGCAGTTTGTCGTAATCGCTATTGCGTCGCCGAGCGAATACATGAAGTCGTCCTCGTACACGACGAGGTTCTGTCCGATGATTGCCGCCGCCAAGTCGTCGACGGCAGCAGACGTCTTCGCCTCCGCATTGGAGTATGCAGCCGCCGCGACCTCCGCCGCCGCAAGCCTCGTAGCCGTTGCCGCAGCCTCCGTGACCGTCGCTACGGCATTTGACGGATTGATGTTGCCGCGCTGGTCGATCATCACGACGGTGTTCGTCAGGTCGGCGGCAGACGCCATGCACCCTTTAAGGGCAACCGTCAGCACGGTCGCCTGAACCCAAAATATCCAGTTTTTCCGCACAAACTCCCTCATGTCAGTTCCCCGCGTTCAGGTTTACGTTTGTGGTCGCCTCGTAGGTGAGGCTTCCGTTGCGCATGCGCGGCGTCCACCACACCTCAAGCTGCGAATCCCATATGCCGCCGAGCGACAGGTCGCGCACGATGTTCGTGACGGTGGCCGCAGACACTCCCGTTTGCAGATTCGTCGACGCCAGCACTTTGTCAGTCTGCGCACCTAGTATGTAGCCGACGATGGAGCGGGTAGCGGTGTAAACTGTGCCGTTGCCGTCGTCGAAAGACAGCGTGGTGCCGTTCGCCCCCAAAGCCCCACTACTGAAATACAGAATTGTCAGCGGATCGTCTATGGAAAAATCAACAATCCAGGTATCGCCTTGCCACGAAATAGACAAACTACACCCGGCGGGAATACTTGGGTAAACCCACTCGGAGTATACAGGCGTAAGCTGCACGTCGCTGTTGCTTGCCTTGCCCGCAATCGCGGCGTCCTGTAGCGCGTTGGTCTGCGTCGCGGCGTCGAGTTGAGTGCTGATATCGTCTGCGTCGCGTACAATGCCGGAATCTAGCCTCAGTCCTATCGCCTCGTCAGCGTAGTCAGAATTGATACTCCGCCACGGCGTAAAATCCCCGAAATCCAAATCGTTCCGCAAGGCGTCTGTGTAGTTCGTTGCGTTCTGCGCCGCGTTCATGGCGGCGTTGCTGACCGCCGCGTAGTCGCCGGGGGCCGGAGCAACGTCCAGCACGATGTTCGTCACCATTTCCGGCGTCAGCCCTCCCGCCCCAGCGATTGCCGCGTCCGCGTAGTCCTTCGCGCTTTGCAGCGTCGCGGCAGTCGCGTCCTCCACGCAGTTCGTCACCATTGCGCCCGCCCTGCCGGACACCGCGCCCCAGAGCGCGTCGGCGTTCGCGGGATTCAGAAACAGCCCCTCGCAGTCGATGAGCGGCGCGACCTTCCGCGCTATGTCGGCGTACGCGCTCCAGCTGGCGGGCATACCCTCCGCAGCCGGATTGGCCCGCACGGTCAGGCTTCCGCGCACCCACTCCTCCACGCGCCCCGCCTCGTTCGTCGCGATGATCTGCACCGCGTACCTGCCGTTCGTCGGCACGTTGTCGCGGCCAACGTCGAAGAACAGCTCGTTGAAGCCGCTTCGAGTCCCGCCCACGGCGCACCCCGTCGTGCCATCGCCAATGAAGAGCGACCCGCCCCATCCGGCAGTCGGGAAGTCGTCGCCGTTGCGCGTGAGCGACAGGCGCACCGCGCTGTCAGCAAGGTCAGTCCAAGTCCACGCCACGGTCGCCGTGCGCTTCGCAAGGTCTACGGAGACGTATTCGACGCGCCCCACGCTGTCGGCGAGGGCGCAAGCCGCAAGCGCGAACGCCCCGGCGGCGAGAAAGGCTTTGTGTAGTGTCTTCTTCATGTGCAATCCCCTCATAACAAGCCGACAAGTCAAACCGTCAGCTTCCGCCCGTGACCGTGACGTTCTGCTCCACCGTGTTCGTCGAGTAGTTCTCGGAGTCCACGCCATACGCGCAGTCGCGCCCGTTTCCGTTGTTGTGCGGGCCCGTTCCGCCGTGCTTGCTGTCGCACGTCGAAATGACGTGCGGCGTGAAATCTCTGACATTGGACAACGCCACGCCCCGCTCCTTTCTTTAGGTGTCGTTGAAGGTGTCCCAGCTCACCCGCAGCCGCAGCTCAATCCGCGAACAGTACAGGAACAGGGTGGAGCGCGGGCTTTGGCCTTGCAGATACGACGACGATCCCGTCCCCTCGGCAGACTGCGCGTCAAGGGTGGGGATGCCGATGTGCGCCCAGACGCTTTTGCCCTGTTTAATGGCGGATTTAAGCGACGCGAGGCCGTTCCCCGTTATCGGCGCATCGACGTAGTACGGCGTTGCGGACGGGATGCCGCCCGTTCCGTCACTCGCCCAAATGCGGATGCGCTCTTCGCCGTAGTAGTTGTTCGCCGTGGACGCCACGCCGTTGTGGCTGTTGTAAATGTCATAATGCAGACAGTTCGAGTTGGCGGCGTAGTCGCTGCCGTGGCTTTCGTTCGCAATGCTTGCAAGGTTCACCTCGCCGTACCCCGTGCCTTGGTGGTATTTCGGCGGCTGTATTGAGCTTGAAAAGTTGTACCGCATAACCCCTGCGCCGTTGTGCAAGTATGTCTGCGCCCTCACTACGTGCGCACCGCCGCCGGGCGTCATGTCTAGGTCTTCAATGCACGACGGATTCCACACCCGCCACCATGCCTCCAGATTCGACAGCAAGCCCGTCGGCAGGGCGTAAAGGTTGAAGCGCAAGAGGTTCCACGACGCGCCCAGCTCCATCGTGTTGTAAAGGGTGGTCGAATTTATGGCCGTATCTATGCGGATGCGGTAGGGCGGGTATGCCCTCGCCCAATACGCATACAGGGGTTTGTGCCCCTCGTACCAGCTTTCCGCCGTCAGCCCGTCGCGGATGTTGGCGAGTCGCGTTTGCAGCGCACGGGCGTCGGCGTCGGCCTCTGGCAATGCGATGTCGCTGTGTTGGCTCGTTTCCTCGCCCCACGTCACGCCTTGGGCGAAATACTCCGCCGCCGGGGTCGCGATTAGGTTCTTGTGTGTCCATGCCGTAAGGTGTTTGACGACAAGGAAATGCGATCCCCCAGCAATCAGCGGATAACGCTCCGCGCCGCTCCCCGTCCCCAGGTCCGTCTTGCAGAGGTTGGCCGCCATGCCGTCAGCTCCACGTCACGGTCGTGGGCGTGTCTATTACATAGCGCGTCTCGGCGGACACGCTGTAAAGCCGCCCGTAGCGGTCGTAAGTCTCGTCCTGGTAGAATCCGTACAGCGTCGTCCCGTTCCACCGCGTCCGCGTCTGCCTCCGCACAACCACGCCGTTTGTACCTCCCGCCGTCCATGTGGTGCTGTCCGCGGCGGACGTGTTGACGGACGGCGTGAGCGCGTCCACGTTAGCCCCCGGATCCGTCGCCTTGCCTACGGCGTATTGATTGACCCACGCCAGCGTCGTGCCGTTCGCCGCAATTCGCAACACGCGGTCATAGGTCGTCGTAGATGTGGGCAACGCCACGGCCTGTTTAAGGTTTCCGTCTGTGTCTGTGCCTACGAGCGACGACGCCTTTGGCGCGTCTGCGGCCCACTCGGCGTAGGGGAGCGCGTTCGCCGTCGCGTCGTAGTCCGATTCCAACGCAAGCAATGCCAGCAGCGCGTTCGCCGTCGTGTAGCCTAGCTGCTGGTTGGCGGCGGCAATCACCAGACGGGCGTTCTCGTTCGCCGTGGCGTAGACGCGAGACAGCGGCACCTTGCCGTTGGACGCCAGGTCGTCCGCGAACATCTGCAACTTCTGCGAGAACGCCTGCACGGTAACGCCGATGTCGCTCACGGTCAACGCCTCAGACGATCCCGACCCGCCGCCGCCCATCGCGCCAACGATGTCCTTGACTGCGGCTTCCAGCCAGTCCGCGCTAACGTACAGGTGCCCGGAGCTGAAAAGGATGGAGCACTCGTCCGCCATGCCGCGCAGAAGGTGCGAGAACCGCTCCCGCTCCGCCTGTGTCACGTTGCGCGTGTCTACCCGCCGCAGCACCTGCGCCGAGACGGCATCCATGTCCACGTCGATCTCCAGCGATCCGCCGTCGCCGGGGTTCATGTCGTTGCGCAGCTTGATCGTGCCGGAAGGGGAGTGGATTCCGGCGATCCACCTGACGATGGAGTTGGCCCACTTCTTCGGGAAGAAGAGCAGCTTGCCTCCGCCCTTGAAGAGGTGTATCATAAACTAGTCCTCCATCCATTGCCGCTTGCAGCCGCGTTGGGCGAACTCCAGCCGTAGTCCTTCTGCGTTACGGTGACAGTCCAGCCCTCGGCTGCGCTTACGTACCGCGCAGACGCGAACTTCTCCGTGCCGCTCATGAACGTCACCCACGCCGTTATCAGGTCTTGGTCGGCCTGTCCAGCCTGCTCTACTATCTGGTGCCTGTAGACGGTCTGCTGCGTTACGTTGGTAGCCGACGCGGCGGCTGACACTATGGCCTCCGCATGGGCCTGTGTGTCTACGCGGCGGTACTCCTTCACGGTGGTGGTGACGGTCTGAAACACGTCCCACGCCAGCCGCGATACAGACTTGTCAACCGACACCATGACCTCGCTTCCCGTGGAGGACAGCGTTATCGCGTTGCCGTCCGCATCCAGCGGGGTAGTGCCCCAGACGAGGTTGGAGATCGCGGTCGTGGAGAACGTGCGCACCGTCTCCGTGTAGACCCATTGCCCGGACTCGTCGCGCCTCGCCGATCCCTTCTCCTTGCGGGAGCCTGACGTTATCGCCTTGAACGAGTAGGTCGTGCCGTTGATGTGCGCGTAGTACGTCGCCTCGACGGTGGTATCGTCGCCCGCTGCCGCGTCGGCCATGCCCTTTGCGACGGCCTCCGTGAGCCCGCGCGTCTCCGTCGTAACGTCAGTCTCCCTCTGGTAGATCGTGGTCTGCCCGCTTGCCGCGAACAGGATGGACGATGTGGTCTGCTTGGAAACGCACACCTCCGTGCCTGTGGTGCTCCACGCCATTTAAGCCTCGCCCCCTTCCTCGAATGCGTACTGGATCGCCTCCAGCGACTCGGCTGCGCGTTCCGCCGCGTCCGCCGTCTTGATGGCCGCTTTTCTCGCCGCCGCCTCCTCGGCCTCCGAAACCGCAACGCGCATCGTCGCCTCGGTGTCGAGAGAGATCGCCTTCTTGCTCCGCCAGTCGGACAGCTGCGCCTCCACGGCACCCATGCCGTCGCGCCTTGCTATCCGCTGCAAGTCGCGGAACCGCTGGTAGTTGCGCCCGTTCATGAGGGATCGGTATTCGCGCTCGTACCGCTTCCGCGCCTCGATGCCGCGGTCTACGCCTTGGTTGTGCGACGCAAGGGAATCGCGGTCGAGATAGAACCCCCACGCCTCGCTGGCCTGCGCCCGCGCGGAGTCAAGGCGCGACTGCGCCGCCGCCGCGACCTCCCTTGTCGCGCTGGCCTCCTCGTGCGCGTCGCGCATCCGCTCCCTGTGACGCTCCCTCGCGGCCTTTGCCGCCTCGCGCTCTGCCGCTTCGCGCTCCCTCACGGCGTCGCGCCACTCCCTCTCAGCCTCCTTGGCCTCGCGCTGGTACTCCGCAAGGTCGCGGCTGTACTCCTCGTTCGCCTCCGTCTGCTTGCGCGTCTCCGTCTCGATGCGGGCCGTCTTCTCCTCGGATTTGAGGGCCCGCAGCTTCGCCTCCACCTGCAAGAGCTTCTTGCGGGCTTCGGCTATCTGCTCCTCCGCCATGTCCGCTTCGTTGGCCGCGTCCGTCTGCCCGGCGAGTATGGATCTCGTTTCGTCAAGATTGCCGAAATAGCTTCCAAGCCCAGTCGGAGCCCAAGCCCACCCCCAACGCTTGCGCCCCCACCCGCCCCGTTTTTCCTTCGCCGCCGCCAGGAGCTTCGTCGCTGCTGCCCTCGACTCGTCCCTGCGCTTCGTGGCCTCCTCGATCTCGGCGTTCAGCCTCTTGGCCTCGGCCTGGAGGTTGTCTCTCTGGAGGTCGCGCCGGGACTTCGCTGCGCGTTCCCCGGCTTCCGCGTTCAGGCGGTCGTACTTCGCGTTTATCTCGTCCGTCTCGTACTGCGAGTTGGCCCTTGCAAGCTCCTGTGCGCGGGCGAGGTTGTTCTGCGCCTTCGTCAGCCGCTCCAGAGAGTCGATCTCGCTGTTCAGCTGCTCGGTAATCCCCTTGGCACTCTCCCGCGCCTCTTCCATCGACGCCGCGAACGCGGAGGCGTGTGTGCGGATGTCCGACAGCTTCGCGTTGACTTCGCGTATCTCCTTCGGGGGCCCGCCGAGGTTGAACGCGGTCTTTACGAGGTCTTTCAACGCACCGAAGAGCTTTATCACGGACGTGACAGCCGCGCCCGCGATGAACATTCCCTTTGCGCCAGCGACCCCGGCCTCGCGGAACTTCGGAACCAGCTTCGTCAGCTCTGCCGCCAGCGCGGCGAAGTCGCCCCGCAGCGCGGCGTTTATGGCCCGCAGGGCGGAGAAGCGGGTCGCGGCCTCCTTGCCGCTCTTCTCGACCTTCACCATTTCCTGTTGTAGCATGGCAAGCCCGGACTCCACGTCCTTCACGGAGAAGCCGAGATTTTCCATCGAGGCCCTGAAACGCTGCATGAGCGCGTCGGAGTCCTCGCCCGTCTTGTTGAACTCGTTCAGCTGCGTTCGTAGTGCGCCGTAGGCGTCGCTGAACTCCTTGCCCTTTATCCCGGCCCGGCCCATCGCCCGCGCGAACTCGTCGAGAACCGCCGTGGTGTGGACAAACTTCTCCGGGGCAAGCCCGCTGTCGAGCGTCTTCTGCACAAACCCGAGGTCAGCCGCGATGTTTCTTGCGAACTTCTTGACGTTCGCTGTCGCCGACGCTATCGCCCGGCCCGTCAGGTCGGTCATCTTGATGAAGAACTCCAGCACGTTTCCACTCATTCGCCGTCACCCTCCGCATGGCTGGCCTCGGCCTCCAGCCTGTCCTTGATCCGCTTCTTCAACCTCGCCAGCGCGTTCAACGCCCGATCCATCGCGTCGAACACGCGCACCCTGTCGCCTGTCGTCGCGTACTTGGCCGCAAAGGCGTGGAGGTCTCTGTACGCCCGGATGGTGTACGCCGCGCTCCGCCCCCACAGCCATTCGTCCTTGCGTATGCCCGTCTGCGTCTCCAGCCGCGCGAGGAACGCCACCCAGTCGTTCCGCGTCTCCACGCCCACCTTCTCCCGGTCTTCGATGCACGGCGAACCCAGAGCCTTGTCTACGGCCCGTTCAAGCGTCCGGCGGTCGAACACGAAGCGCAGCGCGGTCGCCAGTATGGCGCGGCGCGTCTTGCCGCGCTCCGTGAGTTCCGCGAAAACGTGCCTGTCGTGGGCGTGAACCATCGCGAACACCAACGCCCAGAAGTAGCAGGTGTCGTCCTTGCCCCACCACGTCGCCGCGTACTCGTCGAGCCAGACGCTTGCGCCGATTGTCAGCGGGTAGATGTTCACCCCCTTGATCCGCGCAACGGGAAGGTCGGAGAGGACAACCCCGGCGTCGCCGTACGGATTGTCTACCCTCCGGCAGCAGTCAACGAGGTCGGCTATCTCCGCAGCCGTCAGGTCGTCGAGTCGCACCTTGTATCGGCTGCGGAGATCGTTCAGCTCCGTTTGCAGTCGCAGATTCTCCATGTCTGCGCATCTGGTCGGCTGTTAGCCTTCGCTCTGCGCCGCCGGGACGACGTGCGCGACGTGGTGCGACAGCGTAAGCGACGCGGTGGTTGCCACCGTGTTTCCGCCGTTGGACGGCGCGAAGGTGTCGTCCGTCCAGTCAGAGTCCACCGTGAAGTCGGACGCCTCGACCTCGCCCGTGAACTCCACGCCGACGGTCTCGCTCCCGTCGTAGTTGTTCCCGGCGAAGTGCTCCCCGGCCTCGTCAGGCTCGTCAACGTGGTTGACGGACATGGAGAGCGTCATGCCGCGAGTGGTGACGACCGCGCCAACGGCAAGCGCGAACACGTTTCCGGCGTTGTCGCCCACCTTGGGAATCTCGGTCGGGACGCCGAAGCACACGGGAACCTTGAACGACGGCGCGTATGTGCGGCAAGCCGAGTCGAGGACGCCGCCCTGCGCCGTGTCGTGCTTGTGGCAGTTTATGACGAGCGTCGGCCAGTTGTTCTGCGTGTAGGTGACAGTCCAGTTGTCGATGTGCCACCCGTTCGCGATATACCCGATCACAGGCACGTCCGCAAAGCCGCTGGCCTTCTTGCAGATGTAGTTCAGAGTCCCGGCGTACTGCCCGCCGTACTGCTTGCGCCTGAACTCGTCGCCCTCCTTGTCTAGGGCCTGCGCCCGCTGCTTCGTCAGCGTCGGATTCGGGCCGTTCTGCACCTCCCAGTCGGAGAGCGAGAAGGGGTCGCTGCAATCGAAGAACTTTACTGATCCTGCCATTTCGGCGTTCCTTTCCTTTCGTGGTGGATTCTATTATTAGCCGTGAAGTCAAACGGAAGGGGACTCCCGGTAGTCGGGGTCTGCGATAAAGACGACATCGAACACGACGCGGACTGTCCACGTCGGCACGGGGCCGGAGTTGGTGGTCTCCGCAGTCGTGGGCTTGACCTCGCCGACGGCATTGCGCTCCGGCGCGATCCTGAAATGCACGATGTTCGCCTCCTCCCTCGGCGCGGCGTCGCGGTTGTAGGCGTGGTTCTGCGGGAAGTGCGATATGAGCCGCATGATCCAGCGTTGCAGCGTGGGTCGGTCGCGGTTGTACAGGTCGAGGACGCCCCGGAAGTGGTGCGCGGACGCGGGGAACGTCATGGTGTCGCCCGTGCCGAGGCCAGCCATGCGCCATACCATGCTGTCGGGATGCCCCAGCGTTGCGCCGATGGTGGCCGTCTTGCCCTCCTGTAGCTCCAGAACGCGCACCAGCTCCGCAAAACAGGCGTACTCCGCCTGTTCAAGCGATCCCTCGTAGTCGTTGGGGTTCATCTGCCGATTCCTCCTATAGCCTTTCTGAACTCGTCGGTGAGGATTTCAAGAAACGCGCCCTCGTTGTCGCGGATCGCCCGCTCTATGAACTTGTCGTCCGCCCTGTCGCCCTTGGCCACCGTGCCGGGGCCCCGGTTGCGCCACGTCCGGCCCTTCTCGTCGTGAATCCTCCTCGCATACTTCGCCGCATAGGAGTTCTCCCGGACGCACACCACGACGGCCATCTTCTCCTTGTCGTAGTACGTCTCTATCGACTTCTCCAGCCCGCCGGGGAAGAAGTCCTTTCGGTCTGTCTGCTTCTTCCGTTTCAGCGTCGACGAAAACTCGGCCTTCGTCGGAGAACGCGGGGCGTTCGCAATGGCCTCTCTCTGCGCGAGAAGCCCGCACCGAACGAGACCGCGCCCTGCGACCTCCGCCGCAACGGCCCCGGCCCTGCGGAACATCCGTTCAAGTTCTGCAATGCCCTGTACTGTGACTTCTCCAACCATCTGCAAATAGCCGAAAAGTCAACCGCAATCACCCCGCGCAGCGGATCGACCCTGACGAGTCCGGGTATGGAAGGGTGCTTCTTTGGCTTCATGTGCGGTTGTGGGGCGGTCGGGGATTGTGCTATAATGCCGCAGCATAAGACCTCGCGAACCAGAAACAGGAAACCGAACATGGCGTTGATAAGATGCAAAGACTGCGGGCACATGGTGTCATCCGCCGCAGAGGCTTGCCCGAAGTGCGGACGGCCATTCACGAAGACCAAAAAGGCGAACGCCTTTAATCCACGGCACGACCCCGTGCATATGGCCGGATGCGTCATCGTCGTCATCGTCGCGCTGTATCTCGTCGGACAGATCATCGTCGCAATCACGAAGTGACGGTGCGCAGGGCCGTTCATCGCCCCGGCGCAAGCGCGACCTCGACCAAGTGCTCCGCCGTCGTGTTGCGGCTGATGTGTATGACCCCGCCCCTCGTTCCGTGATTCCACCGCTCCGGGTCTGGGTTCTTCTTCGTGCCCTTTGTCGGCGTGAACTCCGGCGGTCTGCCGCCCGGACACAACGCCTCCACCTGCTCGTCGGTGAGTCCGTCCACGATCTCCTTGGCGTTCCCCACGACAAGGCCATGCCGCAGCTCGTCCTCCAGATTGTCGCGGTCTGTCCTGATCCTCGCCTGTTCCTTCGTCAAGCCTTGGTTGACGTACCGTTGCTGGTCGATCCTGTAGCGTCTGGCCTCCGCCGCCCGCTCGTCCGTCGCCTCGTCCTCCCCGACCGGGAAGCCGCGCTGCAACTCTATCTCGTCCGCGTCCGCCACGGGATCGACGTACTCCAGCGTATGTGTGCAGTTCGGGTGGAACAGCCCCGCCGCCTTTGCCTCGTCGTATGTCGGCAGTCCCTCGGTCTCCCCGGCCACGGAGAGGATCATGCCCTCCCACGGGCGGCATCCACCGCAATGCGGGTCGCCGCCGCGAGAGACGCGCACAAGGTCGCTCCCGGTCGCCTTGGCGATGTTCTCGACGAGGAGATCGTTGTAGAGCCGCATGGCGTTCGTCCGCGTGTTCATCGCCATGTACGTGCGCGTGTCCCAGATGCGCCCGCCCGCGTCCCTGAACTGGAAGACCTCGCTGCGCCTCGCCGCCCGCTGCCACTTCCTGTTGATCGCGCTGGCGAGACCCTTCAACGTGCCCCCGGCGACGGCGTTCTCCTGAAACGCGGACACCACCGCCGTGCGCAGCGACCCTATGACGCGCTTCGCCATGTTGTCGGTGAACACGGCGGCAAGGTTCTCGCTCTGCGCCGGGGAGAGGAGGGCGCACACCTCGTCGGCGTGTCGCTTTGAGTAGCGCACCTGTAGCCCCGTCTCCTCGGATGCCCTGTCAGCCGCCAGCTTCCCGGCGTAGTTCATGGACGCCCTTATCAGGTCGTCGAGACGCTTTGCGAGCTTCGCCATCCTCACCCGGATGCGGGCGAAAAGCCTCTCCCTCGCCGCCGCAGAGGTCGCCACGGGCTCGTCGGTGGCGGCGACGGCCAGCGCACCGCGTATGTCGCGGATCGCCTCGCGCACCACGGCGTCGGCCTTTACGGCGTTCGCGTCGGCCTTGCGGACGAGCTGCCGCAGCTGCTCCGGGATGGGGCTGCTACCCATTACGTGCAATCACGCTGATCTTGCCCAGCCACGACAGGGCGCGTGGCGACCATTGGCCCTTCGCCCCCGCCAGAGTGTACGCCGGGGATTTCTGGTCGTCCTGATCGAGCGACGGGACGGCGGAACCTCCGACGTTCGGCTGCGCGTCTCTCAACAGGGTATAGACAGCCTGTTCATAAGCCGCGAACTCCTCGCGCACGGCGTCGCCGATCTGGTAGGGCGGCTCGTCCTCGCGAAGGGGACGGCCAAGGGCGCGGCCAAACTCGCGCTTCGCCATTTCGATGGCCGCTTCCTTCTGCTGCCCGGAATACTGCCCCCAGACCTGCGAAAGCGTAGTCCCGGCGAAATACGCCGCCGCTCCTTCGACGTTTATCATTTCTTGCGTTCTTTCCCCTTCGCAGTGCGCTTCGCGGCTCCCGTGCGCTTGGCGGGCTTTCCCGGCTTCGGCGTAGGCTTCGGCGCGGGCGGTGGCGGCGGTTCCTCCGGCGGTTGCGGCGGTTCCTCCGGCGGTGGCGGCGGTTCCTCCGGCGGTGGCTTCCCCGCCGCGTCGTCCACGTTCGCGCTGTCCGGCAGACGTTCGGGCGGCGCGTCTCCGTCGTCCTCCCAGATCGTCTCGTCCGGCGGCGGCTTCGCCGTGTTCCCCGCAGGGGCCTCCTCGCGTCCGTCAGCGGGCTTCCCGAACACCATGCGGAAACGTCCCTTGAAATCATCCTTGGCCTCGCGCCGCGCCCGCTCCTCGGCG
Organism: Kiritimatiellia bacterium; assembly: GCA_017405115.1. The sequence continues at coordinate 11,862 of JAFRBA010000045.1, read as the reverse complement.
TCCTTCTTCTGCGCCACGGCTAATGCCGCGATCAAAGTCTGTGCTACCATTTGGTGTGTAGTGTGGTTTTGGGTGTGCGCCCCGGACGGCGACAGGCGCACGTCCGGGACGCGATGCCGGGGCTACTGCCCTGCGGTTATCACGAAGTTTGTGTATGCGGAGCCCGTGTAGTTGCCGATGCCTACCGCGAACACGTTTGTCACCCCGCTGTAGACGTAGGCGAACTTGAAGTCCCTGTCGTTCACCAGCGTAGTCCCGCCCAGCGTGACCGTGGGCGTGGGCGTTGCGTTTGTGGACGCAGAGATTGAGCCGAACACGGCTGCGCTTATGTCGGCAGGGACGATCTCAAACCTCCGCTTCGCCACACCGAACAGACCCGCTTTCGCCGCCGTCATGTAGATGGTCGCGAACCCGGCGTTGGTGTTTGACGAATACGAGAAGGTGAAGTCCGTCCCTGCGGTCAACGTAGTGCCGTTGAGCTTGACGGCGGGCGTCGGCGTGATGGCGGAGCCCGTGTACGTCTGCGCAGCGACGTTGCTGACGCTTGCCGCGCCCATTGCGTGTGCGTTCCACATCGCCGCCAGACGAGGCGCAGCGGCCAGCTCCTGACGGACGGCCTCCCCGTCGAGAGCTTCCGCCATGAGGTAGATGCCCTCGTTGGCTGCGAAGGTCGCAGACGCAAGCATGAACGCGATAGCCGCGAGAAGTGTGCGTTTCATCGTTTTTGCCTCCATTGGAAAGTGCGCAGCCCGAGCGGGCGGGCCTCCCCAGAAGCCGCGCCACACCCGGACTGCTGACATCAGGCGGCGATCTTGACGACTAGCTTCACGCAGCGAATCTCCTTCGCCGTGTAGACACGCGCCCAGTTGGACGAAGTGCCAAGCTCCGCGTTGGTGGGCGTGACCCCGACAGGGGTTCCCGTCCACTTGTAGCCGCGAAGGTGGCAGATGTCCGCGATGCGGGAAATGAGGATGTCATTGCCCTTGAGCTTCTCGCGGTCGGTCTCAAACGGCACGGCCTCCGGGACGGGGTTCAGCGCGATTGCGCCGCGTCCGAAGAGGTAGATTGTCGTGACGCCCGTGGTGGGATCGTACGGGCAGTTGTCGTCGATCACGATGTCGCGCCCGTTGTACTTCGGAAGCACCGCCGCCGCGTCGGAGGCGCGGTACAGCGAGGCGTTCGTGTCGAGGCCCGCAAGGTACGTCTCCACCGCCGAGTTCATGATGATACCCGTCAGCTCGCTCTTGCGGTCGCCGAGCAGCTGCGCACCGAGCATGATGTCGCTCTTGCCCATCGTGTTCTCCGACAGGTCGAGGACGAGGCTGGACGAATCGACGGCGACGTTGCGCCCGAAAACGCCGTCCAGCACCTTCATCAGCCGCTTCTGGCGCATTTTGTTCCAGTAGGCGGCGAGGTGGTTGCTGATCGCGGCCATCGGGTCTTCGCCGGAGAGATCCTTCGCGAGGTCGGTCACGGCGAACGCCTTGCCGCGACGGCAGATGACGGCAACGTCCTTGTTGGCGTCGATCTTGTCGGGCGTGAGCGCGGTGTCCTCCGCCAGCACCTCGTCGTCGGACGCGCCGTCGAGCGAGTTGAAGAACGGCATATCAACCGTCTTCCCGGAGACGCCAGCAGCGGCGCAACGCCGCGCAATCACCTCGTCGGTCGCGGCAATGCCGGACTGGAGAAGGTTGGAGCGTTCCACCATGTCCCGCTGGAAATACTCCGTGAACAGGGGGTTCAGGATGAGGTCTGCAATCTTGGTCATGTTCTTTCAGTTCCTTGTTGTGGAACGGGCCGCGTCTACTGCTGGGCTGCTTCCTTCGCCGCCTCGGCTTGCAACGCCTTTGCCTGTTCCGGGTTGGACTTCATGAGTTCGATACCTTTGGTGAGGTTGAAGGTCTTTTTGGAGAAGGGGTTGTCCCCCGTCCACTTGCCGAGTTCGCCCGGCTGTCCCTTCTGCCCCGGTCCACCGATTCCGTCAACGGAGATCATCGCCGGGTTGTCGCGCTTGAACGTGTCAATCGTGGCCTTCACAACATCCGCGTTTTCCATGTCCACCCCGTTGAACGCCGCACTCACGGCATTGTCGAACAGGGCTTGCGAGATTCCCTTCGCGCAGACGACCTTCGCCTCCCCCATCGCCTTACGGATCGCCTCGGTACGGGCCTGTGCCGCGAGTTTGTCCTGGCTCTCCTTGTTGGACTTCATCAGGGCTGCAACGTCCTTCTGCAACTTGGCGATGGTGTCGTTTCCAGCCGCTCCCTGCGTCTTCGCGTCTTCAAGGTCTTTGGTCAGCTTCTCGACCTCGCCTTTCAGCGCGTCGCGCTCGGTCTCGGCTTTCTTCCGGGCTGCGGACGCCGCCGCGTCAAGGACTTTCTGCTCGTCGTAGTCGCCGATGAACTTCTTTTCCTCGTCGGTCAGCGCGTCGCCCTTGACGACTTTCGCCAGTATGTCTTTCAGTTTCATCTTCGGTGTTCCTTCGGTCGCGGCTCTTTGTTCGCCCGCCGTGTGGGCTTTTGTTCACGCAGCTTCCCCAAAGTGGGCGGGTGTGCGCGTTCCCCGCAAAAGTAGCCGACAAGTCAAGCGTTCCCGCCCTCGTCCCTGTTGAAGAGGTCTGGGAGACGCCCCGTAAGCTGCTCGTCGCTCAAAGCGTCGATCTCCTTCAATGCCTCGTCGTAGTCGCCGTCGTCGCACCCGCCAGTCTCGCGCACGATGCGCAGGGCTGCGCGGAGGATCATCTTCTTCATCTTCGGCGGAATGTCCGGGAGGTTGCCGATGGTCTGCAATGTCGAGGACAGGGCCTCTGTGTCGATCACGTCGAACTTCGTCGGGTAGACGGGATCGTACTTCGCGAAAACGCCGTCGAACATGGCGGACATTTCGACAAGCTGCCTCTCCGCCGTCTGGAGGAGGAGCGCACGGTTGCCCAGCGTGGAGTTGGTGTCCAGCTGGTCGAACTGCTTGGATTCCGCAGTCTGTATCTGGCGCGTCTCCTTGTTGAACAGGGAAAGCCCGGCCATGTCGAAGAGTAGGCCGCGCTTGCGGTTGGCCTCGTTCACGATCTGCGACAGGTCGCCAGCGTTCGGCTGGATGTAGCGCGTCGTGCCGCGATCCTCCGCGTCCTCAAACAGGGGGTTGCTCCGGCCCTTGATGAGTTCGCGCTGCACCTTCACGCGCTCCTTCTGGCCGACCTTCTCCAGTTTCAGGTCAACGTCGAGGGATTGCAGCAGGGAGTACGGCACGACCAGCTGCGGGTAGACGCCGTTGGTAAGCGTCTCGTTGTGCAGGGAGTCGAGGTTTAGTATCTGGCATTGGATGTTCTCCACGTCGTCGAACCACCAAGGCCGTCCGCTGATGCGCCCGACAAGGACGAACGGCACTTTTTCGAGGCCGGGTATGGCGACGCGCTGGCGAAGCACCAGCCCGTCGGCGGTCTTCATGGCCTTTTCCGTGACGTACACCCTGCCGTCCTCCTCCTTGTGGTACAGGGTGTATATCTCAACGTCCTTCCCCTCCTTGTAGGGGTTTCCGTCCACTCGCTTGAACGACCGGGTGATAAGCCAGCGAATCTCCCCGTCGTCGTCGATGTGCCAGTCCGTGACGTCCAGAGCCTCCCAGAGCCGCCACTTGACGGGGTTCTCCCTCGCGGTCTCCAGAGTGTAGCCGATGGGGTTGCCCGCCTCGTCGAACTCCTGCGGGTTGCGGTCAACCTGTAGCCAGCACCATCCGGCGGCGGTGATCGCGGTCGAAACGTCCTCCATGAACTGCGCAACGGACTTGCCGCTCCCGTCGCAGTTGCTGACGAAGCTATCGTCCGCGCCCTTGCGCGTCGCCGGGGCCTTGAAGAGGTACTGGTTTATCTTCTGGGCGATGCGCCCGGCGTCGTTTACGAGACAGGCGCGATCCTTGCGCCCCACCACGCCGTCGTCCGTCCCCTCCCAAGACACGTCGGTTTCGTTCGGCGCACGTTGAAGACGCGCCTCGATATACGGGCGTCCGCCGTCTATCGCCAGCCTGTTGCGGACGATCTGCTGGAACCGCGCCGCATAGAGCGGATGCTTGCGTGTCGTGATGTCTTTTGCCATAGGTGGTCTCCCGATATTAGCCGCGTAGTCAGCCCGTCAGTAGACACGCGCCCGCTCGGCGAAGCGTATCTCGTCCTCCATCGCGTAGCGCGTCGCGTCGATCCAATGGTTGTTCCTGTCCGGGTACTCGTTGCGGAGAGTGCCGTCGCGGAACTTGTCGAACTCGTACAGGGTGAACTCGTCGGCGGCTGGCTTGGCGTCCACGGGGTCAATGACGATCTCCCGGAGGCCGCGCAGCCACCCCATAGAATACTCGACGTAGCCCGGACGCTTGTAGCACGGCTTGCAGCCCCTCGCGCCGAGGTAGATCAGCTTCTTGATAACGCGGTCGCCACCGTTGCCCCAGTCGCAGATGATGTACTGCGACGTGAGGCCGTTCGCCTTGATGAGGTCGTTGAAAATCTGCTCCTCGAACATCCCGCAGCCGCCCTGCGCCCGGAAGATGAAGAGGCGGCGGTCGCGGCGGTCGTAGGCACATTGCACAAGCGCAGTCGGGTCGTTCGTGAAGCCGAAGTCCATCCCGTTGCGGAGGACGCGGAAGCCGTCGCGCTCCTCTTGCGTGATGCGGCGGATCGTGACGTTGCGGAACACCTCGCCGCCCGTCCCCGTAGGCTCTCCGAGGTAGACGTGGCGGTACTTCTCCGGCTGCGTCGCCTTTATGTGCTCCGCCTCGCGGAGGAACGGCGCACCAAGCCACCTCTCCTGTAGCTCGCGGGGGTGCATCGTGTAGTCCGTGATGTTGACGAGCCGCCCCGGATGGGGATTCCTCGCCTCCACGTTCACCCACGACGAAAGCGACTCCGGCGGGTTGTACGTCCCGACCATCTGGAACCGGGGCCCGCCGCGCCCCAGCGTCTCCAGCACGTTGTGAACCTCGTCCCACCCGGAGAACTGGTCAAGCTCCTCGAAGTGCGCGATCTGGCAGTAGCCGTGCGCGAACTCCTGTGACTTCGACTTGTCGATCTTGTCGAGTCCGAGAAAGCGAACCTCTTGCGGGTCGCCGTTGCGGTTGATGAACAGGATGGAGTGCGGCGAGGTCTTGAAGCGGAACCAGCGCGTCAGCCCCAAGTCCGTAGCCGTTTTCAGGTAGCGGGCGTAGACCGTCCCGGCTATCGTGTCCTTCACCTTGCGGAAGACGACCACGTTGGCGTCGGGATCGGCGAGGATGCCCATGTACGACCGCGCCGACATGGTGGTGGACTTGAAGCACCCGCGCCCGCCGCCGAGAAAATACTGGTCGTGGCGGAAGTCCATCATGTCCTCGATCACGGGGTCGAAGACCGGGGATATGTAGTCGGCGAAGTTGACGACGGGCGCGGCCATTCAGTCTACTGCCGGACGGCGGAATCGCGGCGGGAGAACGTGAAGGACGGGACTTCGGCCTGTTCCACCTCGATATGCTGGGAGAAGCCGCGAGACTTGCCCTTGCGCTCCAGAAGGAACATGGCTGCGTTGACGTTTATCTGCGTCGGCTTGCCGTCCTTGCCCATCGGCGCGTTGCCTATGGATGCGTCGAAGAGTGCGCGGTGCGTGAGGTCTACCATCGACTCGTCGCGATCCTCCAGCTCGGATTGCAGCTCCGGCTTGCCGTGGATGTAGCGCGACAGGGTGTGCCTCGCCACGTTGAGCTTTGAGGCGATGAGGCAGATCGGGGCGAATCGGCGCAGCTCGTCGATTATCGTCTGGTCGTCCGCCGGGCCGAGGACTTTTTCCGTCCGGCTCTTGCGCTGCGTCCCCCGGAGTCGCGGGTTTTGGAGCGCACGTCCGTCTTTGGCCTTGCCGGGGCGTCTTGCTTTGTCTTCTGGGGTAGGCATCTTTCGTTCCTCCAATGCGATCTGCACAGCGACGCTTTCAGCAGGGGGTAGTAGTATTCAAGCTGCCGGAAGAGCTGCGGGGCGCGTTTCTCGACGGCGAGGAGGTTGTGCGGCATCAGGCCCCCGGCGAACGACCGCGCCGCGATGTGGTACTCGTTGGAAAGCCTGATGTTGGAGCGTTGCAGCACCTCCATGATCTGCTTGTGCGTCCAGTCGAAGTTGGGGTAGAACGAGCGGGTGCCGTAGTATCGCCCCTTGCATTGGCGCACCGTTATCATGCGGTCGAGGGAGTCGCTGGCGTTCAGCCCGTATGCCGTCCATGCGCGGGGCAGTCCGAGGTGGTTGCGTATGATGTCGGCTATGTCCTGTGCGTCGTAGACGGGGAAGTTCATGCCGTCGATCCATTCCTCGTCGTGCGGGTACTGGTACTGCAACGCCTCTATGTTGGCGTAGAGGCCCCCGTCCTGTAGGCGTATGATGTGGGTCCCGAAGATGCGTTCGCAGTATGCGAGGTATTCGTCCGCGAAGCCGACGTGGGGAATCCCGGCACAGGTGAAGGGGATGATGCGGCGGAAGAAGCGGGAGAGGTTGAGCCACGCGGCGAGGGCGTCCTTGCCGCGTGAGAATGACAACAGGCAGACCCCGCCGGACGCCTTGGCGATCTCTCGGCAGAGGGCGTCCGAATCGGGGTTGCCCTTGATGAACGACGTGTCGATCATCGTGCCCGCATGGGCGTGTCAGCCGTTGCGACCGCCACGCGCGAACCTCTGGCCGCGAGTTGCCGTGCCAGCCCTGCGGTCGGCGGGGGTCACGGCGCGGATGCCCCAGGTGCGCATGGCGCGTTCCACGCCAGCCGCACCGAGGGCGCGACGCTGGTTGGCGAGTTCACGCGCCATCCTCTGCTGCCCGCCGGGCTGCTGAATCTGCTGACGCATGGTCATGCGGCGACCGTTCGCGGTCGATCCTTCCGTTCTCCTACGTGTAGGCATTTTTCCTACTCCTTCGTTTTCGCTCTGGCACGTCGGATGCCGCAGACCGCACAGGCCAGAACTGCACGGGCCACGGTGTGAAGCTCTACGGGTTCAGCGTCATGCTCTCCAGCACGGCGTTGGGGAGGCGTTCGCGTATCGCCGCGCCCCTGTCCTTCGGAAGCGGTATGCCGTGAGCCTTGCAGAAGTCCTCTCCGTTCATGTACATACCCTCGTACTTCTGGCGCACGTCGTGTTCGGCGCACCACTTGCCGAACGCCTTGCGCTGCTCGTTGGACATGAAGACCATGACCGCGTAGTAGCCGCAGTCCGCCATGTCCTCAAACTTCTTCTTCGATTCGTCACGTTTCCTGTGCAAGTCCTTTAGGGTCTCGCTCTCCTCGCCGACGGGGGAATCGGTCTCGATCTCCGCCTCCGCCTGTCCCTCAAACTCGATCCGCGCCTCCTCCGGCATTTCGACCTTGGAGAGGTCTATGCCGACATCGCGGAGGAGTTCAAGCGAAGTCCCCTCAACCATAGCCGCGTAGTCAAATTCCCCGGACACGCCCTCCGGGGAGTTGTCGATGTAGACAAGCCGCTCCTTCTCCTCGTCGGTGAAGGGCGATCCGTCGGCGTGTGCGACCTGTCTTATCCATTCGTCGGGTACGCGGTCGTAGCCGAGTTCCAGAAGGGCCTTGCATCGCTGGTTGCCCCCGAGGACGGTGCCGTTCTCGTCAACCTTGATGGGGTTGGCGATCATGAAGTCGGGATCGCGCTCTATGGACTCCATGAGCTTCTTGAAGGCGTCCGGGCGGATCATGCGCGGGTTCTTCTTCAAGAGCCGGACGGGGCCGTACTTGGATTGCAGGGTCTTTCGCTTCGCCATAAGTCAGGTTCCTTGCTTGGTGTCGCCGAACAGTTCGGGCTGGACGGTTTCGCTTGGGCGCGGCTCCGGCTTGCGTCCGCCCTTGCGCTTGCCGATGAGTCCGTTGTCTATCGCGCCCCAGATGGGGTTGCGCTCCTTTAGGCCGTTCCAGCGATCCCATACGACGGCCTTTGACAGGTGCATTTCATGGGCGATCTGCCAGTTCTCCTGTCCGCGCAGACGCCGTGCGACGATTGGGGCCTCGGCGTCGGTGAGGGTGGAAAACTCCTGCACGACGCGCATGAGCAGTTCAGCAGTGGCGTCGTCGGCCCCGGCGATCCTCGCGGAGGTGGCGGCTCTCGACTGCGCAAGGCGGAGGTGGTCGGTGTGCTTGCGGACATAGTTGCCGCTGACATCCGCCTCGATGTGTACGTCCTTGCCGAAGGGTTTTGTGGATGGGCCAGCACAGGCAGCGCATATCTTGCGCAACCTCTCGATCTCCCGGTTGTGTCTACAGCTTGTGCAAATGGGCATTGTGTTCTACATCATCTGAAAGTAGCCGTGAAGTATGGTGCGGGTTTCGCGTGTGCGCGATGGTCTATCGCGGGGCGTTCGCGGCCTCGTCCCGGATGCTGACGCGGCCCAGATAGTTGGCGCATTGCCAGCACTTGCCGTCCCACTTCGCCCACACCCATTCGACGGCGGGATAGGCGGACACGGCCTCCTTGAACTTGGCGGCGGACGCGGCCTGTGATCCAAAGGCGTGACCGCCCTTGACCTCGACGCAGCGGATGGAGCCGTCCGGGTTGAAGTACGTCCAGTCCGGGGTGTAGCGGCCAGAGGGCACCTTGAAGGACAGGGCCTCGTAGAGCCCGCCTCCGCCGTGGTCGGCGTCGTACCGGGCCTCGGTCTTGTTGGGTGTGCGCTGCTTGGGCACTCGGATGGGGGGCGGTGGCTGCGGCTTGGGCTGCGCCTTTAGCCGGGGGTTGATGGACGTCGCGATCTGTCGCTCCGCTTGCATACGGAGGTGGGGCGGCAGTTCCGACAGCTTGAATTTCACGCCTTGCATGGCTGGTGTTCTCCTTTTTCGATGTGCGAACAGGCGATCTCGTCCGGGCGGACGTAGACGCAATGGATCGGGCAGAAGTAGACCTCTCCGGCGCAACGTCTGATGTAGGCCGGGGCGTCTTCCTTCACGGTGCAGACCTTACAGGTCGGCTGATGTGTGTCACTCATACGGGAGTTTCCTTTCTGGGGTGCGTTTGTAGCGGTGGAAGAAACAGGCGTTGTCGGCGAAGCACGGGGAGGGCTTGAAGTTCTGCCAGTCGTAGAAGCCGGAGTTGACGCCCCGGCGATAGCAAAGGCCGTCGTCGTGGCGGAATACGCAGTTTGCGCATCGCGGGCGGGGAAGGGGGACGGTGCATACCATCTTCGGTGCCTCTCTTTCACCAAATCCACCCGTCGAACCACGGAGACACGGCGTCTATGACGACCTGTAGGCAAACCGACGGCTGACCGGGCTTGCCGACGCGGGCGATGCGCCGCCAGTTGCGGTAGTCAACGTCTATGGTCTTCGGCGCACAGCGCAGGGAGAAGCCCTGCCTTGCGTAGTCGGCTATGGCGTCGTCGAGGGAGCGCTTGGCCGTGGGGATGGCCTCTTCCTCGGAACGGAACGTGTGCACGGTGCCGAAGACGGGGTTAAACCCGGCTATGTAGCTCACGGCGGTGTCGAGCCGCAGTTCGCCTTTCTCGTCCGTCATGCAGACGGAGAGGGTGACATAGCACAGGCAGTCATCGGTTAGTTCGGTTAGGTTCACCTTGCCGCCTCCCTGATCTTTCGGAAGTTCGCAATACACGCAATTATTTTTCCTCATCGCCTGTCCCTCCACTCCTTTCTTTCGATTGCCAGCTCGCGCGCGTAGGCGCGCTGCTCCGGCGTTAGGTTCTCGATTAGCCACGGCGAGGATGCGTCCAGTACCCCCCCCTGCAACAGTAGTCAGGGATTCGCCGCGCTGGTTTGCCAACACCCCAGTTCTTTCCCTGCCGACGATATTGACGGATCTTGTTTCGCCGTGCTACCGCCCTGCAAGTCGAAGTCGTGCAGCAGTAGCCTTGGTTCACTCATAGTAGTCTCCAATCGTTCTTTCCATCGCCTTGCGCACGTCGTCGATGTCGAAGTGGCTTGCGTCCTCGATTGAGCAGACCGCCGTGTCGATCTCGTTGTAGGCGCGTTTCGCGGTCGCTTCGATGCGGTCGAGGAGCTGCCGAAAATAGCCGTCCTCGATTCCACACAACAGCATGATGCTCTCGCGGTTCTGTTTGCACTCTGCGTTGTCGTCGCTGTAGCCTCCATAGTCGCACCACTTTCGGCGGTTGCACTCGCCGCAGTTGTGCACCGTGTACTTGTCACGCGCCTCGGCGATGATCTCCGCCAGCGTCTCTGTCTTGATGTCGCCGCTCATCCCTCCACCTCCATCTGGATGATCGCCCGTGCGCTCTGCGCGGGCTTGGCTTTCGCGACGTTCTGGCGGCTGCTCCAGTCGGTGTTCGCGTCCATGACCTCCTCCATCTTGCGACGGGCGTTTTCCAGCGTCTTCGCCGCACCGAGGATTTCGTCGCGGATGTCGCCGTCCTTCCCGTAGCGGAGCGTGTTGCCTATCACTTGCGTCGCCGTGTAGAGCGTGTTCTTCGCGTTCTCCACAAGGGCGAAGGCGTATACCAACTGCCGTTCGCGTATCTTCACGACGCACCGCCTTTCTCGTATGGCATTTGCTCCCAATCGAAGTGGCAAGAGGATGTAGTTCCATAAAGAGGGCATTTAGCGCATCGAGATTCGTGCATGCCGTCTCCCAAATTGTCGAAGCAGTATTTCTTAAACCGTTTATGCTGTTCCTCCGCCGTGCCCACGTCGCAGTTGCGCGGCGGCTTGGCTAGGGCGAGATATGCTATATTGGCAATCTCAACTTCATCCGCTGGAGCATCGGCCGTCACTATTTCTCGTATCTTCACCAATGCCTCACGCATCGCCGCCGCGTTGCCTACGGGCGCGGACTTCGGGTGTTCGCCGTATATGGGCGAGTTGCACCCGTTCGGCTCCCCGTAGTATTCGCAATGCCTTGGCTCAATGTCTCCGTCCTTGCACTTCGCGCAGATGTCCTTCCATTCCGGGTCGGGCTTGGGAAGCGCACGGCAGATTTTGTTGTGCCTTATCATCGCGCCGCGCTCGCTTGCGATGTGCCCCGAAGTGTAGCCGCAATGCAGGCATCGAACCATAAAGCAGTTATCGTATCTTACGTGCTCTACTGCGGTACTCTTGCCGCAGTACGGGCAGGGCTCAACGACATACCCACTCACAGACATGGTATCTCCTCCTTTCCGAAGTTCACGGGCTCCGGCTCGTAGCCATGGGCGACAAGCCAGTCGTTCCCGCGCTTTGCGCGTTCCACGAGCTCGCACTCCGCGTCGTCGTTGGGCGCGTGTACGTACATTTCCTGATAGTCGATGATCGCGTCCCGGACGGCCCGCTCGATGGATGCCGCGTCGCACTTTTCAGCTGCGTCGATGAGGTCGGCGTAGTAGCGCAGCAGTTCGCGGTCGTGATGATGCTGCGGTATCGTGCCGTGGCGCATGATGATTATGACTCCGGCGACAGCCGATCTGTCGTTGATTTCGCGGGTCATGCCTCTTCTCCCTTCACTTCCACGACCTTGCCGTTGTCTAACCTGTACCATGTGTCAGGCTTGTACCTCTTGCCGTCGATGCGCACCATCTTTGCACCGTGAAAATACCAGTCGCAGTCTTCGTCCATTCGCCAGTCCGCGAGGACAATGTGCGCACCTAACACGCCCCTGGCCTTGCCGTGGATGCCCCAGGCAACCGCAACGGCTGTAGGGTTGTCTGCCGAACACGCGGAGTTGTCGCCCGTGGCCGAACACGCGGAGTTGTCGCCCGTGGCCGAACACGCGGAGTTGTCGCCCGTGGCCGAACACGCGGACTTGTCGCCCGTGGCCGAACACGCGGAGTTGTAGCCCGTGGCCGAACACGCGGACTTGTCGCCCGTGGCCGAACACACGGAGTTGTCGCCCGTGGCCGAACACGCGGACTTGTCGCCCGTGGCCGAACACGCG
>JAFRBA010000044.1 GCA_017405115.1 Kiritimatiellia bacterium | reverse complement strand
CGTATTCTACGGGATTATGGAGCTAAACGCTCGTCCCCTCCCCGGGGAGGGTAGCAAGGCTTTTGCCCCTCCAATCAACCACAGCCAATCTTTATGGGCACTAAACACTTCAGAAAAACTTGTTTACTTCTGGAAGCGACAGTCCAAAAACTGGGGATATTCCAAACGCACGCTGTCTTGTCCGGGGACCGCCGATTATGGTATAATACAAAACCATGAAGTTGAAATACGTTCCTCTTGCACAGTACTGCCGCGACTACATGCGCTATCTTGGCGTCGCCAAGACCGAGCGCCGGAGCTACGCCGAGAGCGTCAGGCTGCTGAAGGCGAGGGGTTTCCGCGAGATTTCCGCATTCAAGCGCCTCAAGCCGGGCGACAGGGTGTACCGCGGCTACGAGGACCGCACGCTGATGGCCGCGGTGATAGGCCGCCGTCCCGTCGCCGAGGCCGGCCTCAAGGTCGTGGGCGGGCATACCGACGCGCCCCGCCTCGACCTCAAGCCGCGCCCTCTCTACGAGAAGGGCGGCGTCGTCTACTTCGACTGCCATCTCTACGGCGGCATCAAGAAGTACCAGTGGCTGACCCTGCCGCTCGCGCTCTACGGCACGGTGGTGCGCAAGGACGGCGCCAAGGTCCAGGTCGCGGTCGGCGACGAGCCGGGCGACCCTGTCTTCATGATTTCCGACATCCTGCCCCACCTCGGGAAGGACCAGGCAAAGAAGACTCGCGACGAGTTCTTCCCTGCCGAGGACCTCGACGTGGTGGCGTGGTCGACTGGCGGTTCGGCCGACGAGGAGGGGCCAGGTGCGAAGCGCAAGGCCAAGGCCGGTCTCGTCGCCTACCTGAAGAAGGCATACGGCATCGAGGAGGAGGACCTGCTGAGCGCCGAGCTGGAGATCGTGCCGGCGGGAATGCCGCGCTACCTGGGACTGGACAAGGCGCTCATCGTCGGCTACGGCCATGACGACCGCGTATGCTCGTTCGCCGGTCTCAAGGCGCTTCTCGACGCCGCGGACCACGTGCCTGCGCAGACCGCGTCGATACTCATGTGCGACAAGGAGGAGATCGGCTCGATGGGTTCCACAGGGATGCAGAGCTCCTTCTTCGAGAACACCGTCGCCGAGCTCATAGAGCGCCAGGAGAAGAATGCGCGCGACATCATGGTGAGGCGCGCGCTGGAGAGGTCGACGATGCTGTCCGCGGACGTCACCGCGGCGGCCGACCCCCACTTCCCCGACGTTGACTCCACCGGCAACGAGGCCCGCCTCCACAAGGGGGTCGCGGCGTCGAAGTACACCGGCGGCGCGTCCAAGAGCGGGGCCAGCGACTGCGGGCCCGAGTTCATCGCCGAGATACGGCGGATAATGGAGGCCGGCGGCGTCGAGTGGCAGATGGCCGAGCTTGGCAAGATGGAGAAGGGCGGCGGCGGCACGATCTCGCAGTACATGGCGCGCTTCGGCATGAAGGTGCTCGACATGGGAACGCCCATGTGGAACATGCACGCGCCATGGGAGATCGTCTCGGCGAACGACTGCTGGCAGACCTACAGGGCCTACAGCGCCTATTTGAGAAACTAAAACAAAACCCAACAGGAGAAGAAACAGAAATGAACATCAGTGCGTCAAGAAGGGGCTTCATCAGAGGTCTTGCGGGGGCTTCGACCTTCGCCATCGGCGGATGCGTCTGCCCGTGCGGCAGGCAGAAGGTAAGGCTCGCCGCGGTCGGCGTGATGGGCAAGGGCTACAGCGACTGGACGCCGATGCTGAAGTCGGGCCTCGTCGAGATGGTCGCGTTCTGCGACGCCGACTACACGATGCGCGAGAAGGCGCAGAAGCGGCTTGCGCAGGACGGCATCGACTTCGACATGTACCGCGTGCCGTTCTTCACCGACTACCGCAAGCTCCTCGACAGCGCGGGGATTCTCGGCATCGACGCGATGACGGTCTCCACGCCCGACCACGTCCACGCCCCGGTGGCGATCGGCGCGATGAAGCAGGGCATCCACGTCTACGTGCAGAAGCCGCTCGTGCGCACCCTCTGGGAGCTCGACTACTTCGACCGCACGGCGAAGGACAACAACGTGATCGTGCAGATGGGCAACCAGGGGTCCGCCCTCTCCCCGATGCGTCGCTGCACGGAGGTGCTGCAGAGCGGCATCCTCGGAGACGCGAAGGAGGTCCACGTGTGGACGAACCGCCCCGTGTGGCCGCAGGGCAAGGCCGTCACCGACTGGGTGAAGGGCCATCCGAAGGGCGACAAGATCCGCGACGGGCTGAACTGGGACGCCTGGCTCGCAACGGCCGCGAAGCGCCCGTTCCTCGACAAGTATCCGGACAACGCCGACGTGTACGATCCGTGGAAGCTCGGCAAGAACGTCTACCACACGTTCACCTGGCGCGGGTTCTACGACTTTGGCGCGGGCGCGTTCGGCGACATGGCGTGCCACACAATGAACCTCGCGTTCCGCGGGCTCGAGCTCGGCGGCGTCTCCGAGGCGGAGCGCATCCAGTCTGACTCCGACAACGAGCTCGCCTACCCGCTGGCCTCCAAGGTGAAGGTCGTCTACAAGGCGCGCGAGTCGAAGGTGCGTCCCGGCGTGACGCTGCCCGCGGTTACCCTCTACTGGTACGACGGCGGGCTCAAGCCGTCGGCGGAGATCATGCCGAAGTGGGCGTCGGCCAACGGCGGCAAGGTGCCGAACACCGGCTGCTACATCATCGGGTCTAAGGGGGCGGTCCTGATGCAGGACGACTATGGCGCCAAGTGCGCGATCGCGCTCGACGGCGACAAGGAGTTCGTCGACATCTTCAAGCACGAGGCGGCCAAGGTCGTCCCGCAGTCCATCCCGCTCCTCGGCGGCACGACCGTCGCCGTCGGCAAGTCGACGGTGGAGATGAAGGGCCTGGGCAACGAGCACTACCTCGAGTTCGTCAACGCGATCCGCGGCGAGGGCCCGTACTACGAGCAGACGCACTCGCGCTGCTTCGCCGACCGCGAGTACTGCGTGCCGCAGATGGAGGGCATCCTCGTCGGCTGCGTGGCTCAGCGCGTGCCCGGCAAGCTCACCTGGTGCTCCAAGACCCAGAGCTTCGTCGGCAACGACGCGGCGACCGCGCTCGTCAAGCCCTACATCCGCAAGGGGTGGGAGTTCTGAGAAAAGGAAGAAAGAAAAAAGGAAGAAAGGGAAAGAAGAACATGAAGACAGACATTACACGTAGAGGTTTCTTCGAGCTGCTCGGCGCCAGCGCGGCGGCGGCGGCTCTCGACGGCTGCTGCTGCGGAGCCGATTGCTGCTGCGGCGGCATAAAGGCGAAGCAGGCGCTTCAGCTCTATTCCATCCGCACGTACATTGGCGGGAAGAAGGACAAGGCGGGGAACGTCGTGAAGCCGGGAGTCGGCCTTGCGCAGGCCCTGAAGGACGTCGCGGCGATCGGCTACACCGGCGTCGAGTTCGCCGGCTACTACGGCTGCGACGCGAAGACGCTCAAGGCGATGCTTGCGGACGCGGGCCTTGTCGCCTGCGGAACGCACGTAGGCAACACCGACTACGGCTTCGACACGAAGGAGTGGAAGTTCAACGCCGACGTCCTCAAGAAGACCTGCGAGTTCAACCTCGGCTACGGCAACGACCTTATCATCTGCCCCGGCGGCGGCACCATACCGCCTGGCACGAAATGGTCCACTGGCCGCGGCGGCGAAGTCTGCCAGCCTTCGCAGGCGATCGACGACTTCACCAAGAAGCTTGCCGACCTCTACAACAAGGCCGCCGAGGTCGCCAAGGCCGAGGGATGCAGGATCGGCCTCCACAACCACACGTGGGAGTTCGGCATCAAGATGCTGGACGGCACGACTTACTGGGACTACTTCTTCTCCAACACGTCGAAGGACGTCTGCATGGAGCAGGACGTCGGCTGGACGACATGCGCCGGCGACATGTTCCCCGGCCTCAATCCGACGGACCAGTACGCCAAGTACCCCGGACGCTCGCCGACCCTGCACGCCAAGGAGAACGGCATGGGCAAGGACGTCAAGGAGTTCGACGCGATTCTCGGCCAGCCCGGCCGGCCGGGCGCCACTCCAGTCGACTGGGACAAGCTGATCCCCGTCACGGAGAAGGACGGCGTCAAGTGGTACGTCGTTGAGTGCGAACGGCACGAGGAGGACCTCTCCGCCGTAACCCCGTCGTATGCGTTCCTGAAGTCGAAGGGAATCTCCTGAGACAAGGAAGAAGTAAGAAGGAAAAGGGAAAAAGTAAGGAAGGAAAGAGAGGAAAGACATGAAGCTCAACAGAAGGCACTTCCTCCTTGGCTCTGCGGCCGCCGCGACGCTTGCGGGCTGCGCGACGGGCAAGACCGGCGTACGGGCCCTCAAGCCCGGCGAGAAGCGCCGCGTTGCCATGATCGGCTACGGCATCCAGATGCGCACCGCGCTCATCCCGCAGTTCTCCGGAAAGTCCAAGTACTGCGCCAAGCTGCGCGACACCGTCAAGATCGTCGCCGTCTGCGACTGCGACAAGACGCGCGCGGAGGCCGGCGCCAAGCAGGTGAACGAGATCTACGGCGACAGCGCCTGCAAGGCGGTGCTCGACTTCCGCGAGGTCATCGCCGACCCGACGATCGACGCGGTGTGCATCGCCACGCCGGACCACTGGCACGCCTACATGTGCGTCGAGGCCATGAAGCACGGCAAGGACGTCTACTGCGAGAAGCCCCTCACTTTCTCTCCCGAAGAGGCGAAGAAGGTCATCGAGGCGCAGAAGAAGTACGATCGCGTGTTCCAGACCGGCTCCATGCAGCGCAGCTGGGCTGAGGTGAGCGAGTTCCGCGCCGCGTGCATGATCGTCCGCAACGGCGGCATCGGCACGCTCAAGTACGTCGACGCCAACTACGGCATCGGCGGCAAGAAGCTCGGCGGGCCGTCGCATCCGCTGCGCTTCTTCGACGACCCGAAGAACGCGGCCGCCGAGAGCGACGGCTACGAGCAGCTCGGGGCCTGGGGCTGGAACATGTGGCTCGGCCCGGCCAAGTGGCGCCCGTACTCCAACCAGCTCGCGCCGAAGGGCGTGAACAAGTTCTACCCGATGTTCTGGCGCTTCGACGACGACATCGGCACCGGCTACAACGGCGACTGGGGCGCACACCACCTCGACATCGCCCAGTGGGGCATGGACATGGACAAGTCCGGCCCGTACAAGATCATCCGCTCCGACGAGCCCTACTCCACCGACCTCTATCACGGAGGCCGCCGCCAGTACGGCATGAAGATGCTCTTCAAGGGCAAGGACGGCGGCGACATCGAGCTCTACCACGGCCCGTTCGGCGTAGTCACCGGCTCCGGCGGCTGGGGCACGGTCTTCTACGGAACCGACGGCATCGTGGCCGTCAACCGCGGCAAGATCGCAGTGTGGAAGGGGACGGGCCTCGTCAAGCCCGACCTCGAGATCCGCAAGCAGATCGAGACCGCCGAGTTCATGAAGGACAAGATCGTCGCGGCGTCCGTCGGCAAGGACTACGGAACGGACGCGATGGTCAAGAAGGACGACGCGCTTGCCAAGGCCCTTGCGACGCTCATCGGCTACTTCAAGCTCGAGTCGGCCGAGGTCCAGCTCTACAAGAGCGTCAACCAGGTCGTAAACTTCTGCGAGTGCATCGAGACGCGCAAGGAGACCGTCTCGCCCGCCGAGACCGGCGCGCGCGGCGCGATCCTCTGCCAGCTCTGCAACATGAGCTACGTCTACGACACCGGGTTCGACTGGGATCCAGTGCGGATGGAGTTCGCAAACGGCACGGGCGATCCGGCCTGGCTGAAGCGCGCGAACTACCGCAATGGCTGGGACATCGTCGTCTGACAGAAGGGCCCGCTCCCATGAACCGCAGGGAATTCTTCGGCTCCGCGGCCGCGCTCGCGGCGGTAGGCGCGTTCGCCCCCAAGGGGGCGTCCGCGCGCACGCCCAGGCCCGAGCCGCGCAACAACCCCATATGGCTGATGACCAGCGCGTTTGCAGCCGATCCGGACTTCGAGTCCGTCGTGCGGCGCGCGAAGGAGGTCGGAGCACAGGGGCTCGAGCTGTGCGTGTTCCGCAGGGACACAGACCGGCAGGACCACATCGCCACCCACCTCGACTACGACAACTTCACCCCTGACCGTGCGCGCCAGGTAATCGACATCTGCAACCGCGAGGGGCTGAGGATATCGGTCGGGGCCTACGACAACCTGATAGGAGGCAAGCCCGAGCTGCAGGAAGTGAACCAGAACCACATCCTCAAGCTCATCCGCATCGCGGCGCTCCTCGGCGGCGACCTGAACGACGTCGTCTGCGGCAGCTTCGTCGGATACGACGTGGCCCTTGGCAACGAGGACCGCGGCTTCGAGAAGAACCTCCTGAAGTTCAAGAAGGTCTTCACGCCGATCCTCAAGTACGCCAAGGACCTCGGGGTGACGGTCTGCGTCGAGAACTGCCCTATGGAGGGCTGGAGGCCCGTAAGTTCGACGGACTGCTACTGCAACCTCCCGGGCTGCCTCGCCGCCCGCAAGCTGATGTACGCCATCCTCGACGACGACTCCGCGCTTGAGGAGACGTACGATCCTTCGCACGACATCTGGCAGCACATAGACCCGACGGACGTCATAAACGCGATGGACATGAGGAAGCTCCGCAGAATCCACATCAAGGGCACGCGCAACTTCCCGACCGAGACCGAGGCCACGCACTGGGGGAGGCTCTTCCCGATGCAGACCGTGGATCCGGCTCTCGCGAAGAAGGCGGGCGTGCCGCTTCCGGCGAACGAGTGGGACAGGCTCAACTACGAGCCCCGTCTTCCGGGTTTCGGCGGCAGCGACTCCTGCGACTGGGCGAAGTTCCTCGAGAACCTCATGGCCAAGGGCTATTCCAACCCGTTCGTCATCGAGAACGAGGGCTGCAACTCGTCCCACACCGGCAACATCGGCGCCACGATCCAGGGCTTCAAGGCCACGATCCTGAACACCGCGCCGGTCATATGGCCGCTCGGCAGGGACGGTTACGCCTTCAACAAGACCGGCCAGCGCCCGATGCGGCAGCTGGTGCGCAAGGGCGACCTTCCGGTCGTTACGATGAAGGACCTCCGCGGCTGATAGCCGCGGCGTTCCGCACCCGCTTCGCAGTCGTCGCCCACTTGACGAACGCGAAGCGGGTGTGCTATAATACACTTCATGTTGCTACTCATGGTGGGATACTCAAGCGGTCAACGAGGGCAGACTGTAAATCTGCTGGCTTACGCCTTCCAAGGTTCGAATCCTTGCCCCACCACCAATCAGAGGAACTCCCCGTGAAAACGGGGTTTTCTTTTTCCGCAGCTGCCGCCGCCATCTTCGTCCTTGCGGCATTTTCCGCATGCGGAGAGCGCGAATTGACCATAGGCGAGTACGCCGAGGAGGTGAAGGAGCGCGTCGTCGAAAAGATCAAGGAGGCCCTGTCCGGCGAGGGAAGGGTCGCAGAGGTGTCCGGGACGGTGACGTTCGCCGCAGGCGGGGTTTTCTTCCTGCAGCGCGACGACGACGGTCTTAAGGTGTTTGCAAAGGGCAGGCTTCCGAAGACAGGCGACGTGGTGACGGTCGAGGGCTCGCCTTCCCTTGAGGGCGGCCGGGTCGTGTTCGTGGCGTCAAAATGGAAGCGGACCGAGTCCCAGCCGCTGCCTGCGGCGCGCCCGGTCTCCAGCGAAGAGATTATCCACGTCGGAGGCGCGAAGAAGGACGTCAACTGGCTGCGCGTGGAGATCGAGGGGCGGGTCATCGGCGCCACCGAGACCGGCTTTGCGCTCAACGTCGACGGTGTGCCGGTCAACGTCATGACCGACGAAGAGCCGAGGTTCCTCTCCGACGCCGACCTCACGCATCCGAAGGTGACTGTGCGCGGCGTCATAGAGCAGATGCTCGACCAGTCGGCGCTTGTCGGGCGCGAAAAATACGTCATCGGCGTCAAGGTGAACGTGGGGTCGGAGGAGGACATGACGCTTGTGCCCGACTTGCTGTACATGGCGCGCAGCCGGAGCCGCCTTGTAACTGTCGTCGCCTCCGCGACGGCCGCCGTACTCGCGGCTGCGCTTCTCGTAGTGGCGGTCGTCGTGGTGCGCCAGCGACGGCGGCTTTTCCGGTCGCGGACTATCATGGCCGAGCGCCGCCGCATGGCCGACGACCTGCACGACACGATCGAGCAGCACCTCGTTGGCGCGGGGATGCTCATTAAGCTCAACCGCACGCAGGAGGCGCAGGAGGCCCTTGTGCGGGCGAAGCGCGAGGTGCGCGACGTCGTGTGGGGGCTCAAGAACGACGACATGATGCGCCTTTCCCCCGCGGAGATGCTCCATCGCCTCGCCCACGAGGAGACTGCGAAGGGGATATGCCGCGTCGAGGCCAGGGTCGACGGGCTCCCGCCCAAGATGGACGCAGCGTCCATGCGCGACCTCAGCCTGATCGTTAGGGAGGCGATCGGCAACGCCGTCAAGCATGGCGGCGCGAAGAGAGTCGCGATCTCGTCGGACGCCATCGAGGGCGGCGGCTGGCTCCTCAGGATCGCCAACGACGGCGCGCCGTTCGACCCGGAGTCGGCGCCTGGCGCAAAGGACGGGCACTTCGGGCTTGAGGGCATGCGCCAGCGCGCCCGCCGACTTGGAGCAACGGTGTCTTTCGCGCGCCGCAAGGCCGGAATGGTTGTCGAGCTCTCCCACCCGGCGTCCGCCAGGTGAGCCGACTGGGATCGCGGAGCCATGAAGAAGTCAGCAACGCCGAATGCCCGCAAGTACCGCGTCGTCATCGCCTACGACGGGACGGGCTACTCGGGCTGGCAGTACCAGGAAAACGCTGTGGGAGTTCAGCAGGTGGTCGAGGACGCCCTGCAGACGCTGGAAGGCGCGCCTGTTCGCGTCTATGGCTCGTCCAGGACCGACGCAGGCGTGCACGCGCGAGGGTTCGTCGGGCACTTCTTCCTCACGAAGCCCATTCCGCCGCGGAACCTCGTGAGGGCGATGAACGCGCGCCTTCCAGACGCGGTCCGCGTGATGCGGGCTGCGTATGCGGCGCCAGGCTTCGACGCACGCCTTTCGGCCATCGGAAAGGAATACCGCTATCAGATATACCAGGCCGACATACTGCCGCCGCACTTGGCGCCGTTCTGGACGTTCTGCCACCGTCCGCTCGACCTCGAGGCAATGCGCCGCGCGGCGGCGATGTTCGTGGGTCGGCACGACTTCGTCGCGTTCGCCGCGAACCCCAACAGGACGCTTGAGTCGACTGTGCGGCGCGTGTTTTCCTTCGAGGTCAAGAAGGCGGGCCCCCGCTACACTTTCATCGTGCGCGGCGACGGATTCCTCTACAAGCAGGTCCGGTCCATGGTCGGATTCCTCGTTTCCGTCGGAAAGGGCAACGAGCGTCCGGAGGCGGTACGTGAGCTTCTCGAGGCGAAGGCGCCGCGCACCGCCCGCGTGGAGACTGCTCCTTCCCGCGGGCTCTTCCTCTGGAAGGTGTTCTACGGCAAATCATAGCCGCTGAAAACAACGCCTGTTTTTGTTCCTCTTCTTGTCCCCAATTGGTTGCCTTGCGCAGCGGCACCGCGCCTGTGTTTTGTCTCCGGGCCGAATTGACCAGTGCCGCGATTTTTGCTAAACTTCGCATGGTCTTCTTCAGGGGTGCTGTGCCCTTGAGCGGAAAGCGAGGCGAAAGACATGGCAAAATACCTTGATCCCAAGGCGGACGTGACCTTCAAGAAGGTCTTTGGCGAGCACAAGAATCTCGTCATAAGCCTCCTTAACGCCTTGTTGCCTCTTGACGACGGCAAGAAGGTCGAGTCCATTGAATACCTGCCGCCGGAGATGGTTCCGCGTACGCCCATCACCAAGAACACTTCCGTCGACGTGCGGTGCGAGGAGACGGGCGGGCGCAAGTTCATCGTCGAGATGCAGATGGAGTGGACGACGGCGTTCAAGCAGCGCGTTCTTCTCAACGCTTCGAAGGCGTATGTCAGGCAGCTCGAGAAAGGCGACGAGTACGAGCTGCTGCAGCCCGTCTATTCGCTCAACCTCGTCAACGCGACATTCGAGCCCGACATGGAGGAGTATTACCACTACTACCGCCTTGTCCACTATCTACACTCCGACAGGGTGCTGGAGGGGCTGCACCTTGTGTTCGTGGAGCTGCCGAAGTTCAGGGCGAAGAACCTCACCGAGAAGAAGATGCAGGTCCTGTGGCTCCGCTTCCTCACCGAAATCGGCCATGACGGCGCGGACGAGGTGTCGCAGGACCTTCTCGACAATCCGCAGACGGGCCAGGCGCTGGAGATAGTGAGGGAGTCTGCCTACAGCCCTGCGGAGATGGATGCATACGACAGGTTCTGGGACATCGTCAGCAGCAGGAGGTCGATAGCCGCCGACATGGAGAGGCGTCTTGGCGCGGCAAAAGCCGAACTCGACGCACTTGTCGTTGAACTCGACGCGACAAAATCCAAGCTTGACGCGACAAAATCCAAGCTTGACGCGACAAAATCCAAGCTCGACGCGACAACCTCCAAGCTCGACGCGACAACCTCCAAGCTCGACGCGACGGTGGAAAAACTGCGTGAATCTGCGCGGCAGATGAAAACCGACGGCATGGCCGTGGAAACCATCGCGAAATACACCGGCCTCACCGCCGCCGAAATCGCTCGTCTATAGCTTGCACTCAGCGTGCGCGAATGACAGAACAGGGAATGGGCCACTCTCAGGCATGCAAGCGCGAGAAGGACTGCTGCTAGGCTGTGCTGGTCGCCTATGCCTACGTTTTGGGCGAAAGTGGTGCAACGCGATTCGACATCAGGAAAAGGAGAAGGGAAAAATGAAACATGCAGAGATTCTCGCCGCGGCCATGTCGGTTGCGGCTTTCGCCGCAATGGCGGACGTCAGCGTCGTGCGCGACATTCCGTATCGTCCCGGCGACGCCGATCCATATGCGGCAGAGGCGTGCAGGCTGGACGTCAAGACCCCGGCTGCCGCGACAGGCTTTCCCACCGTGGTGTGGTTCCATGGCGGCGGACTCGTCAACGGGCGCAGGCACTTCATAAAGATCGACGACTCCATCGCCCAGGTGGCTGTGGGCTATCGCCTTTTGGGAACCAACGGCCTAGTGCGCGGAGAGGCCTGCATCGAGGACGCAGCCGCCGCCGTCGCCTGGACACTGCGAGGCATCGCGGCCTACGGCGGCGACCCCAAGCGCGTCTACGTAAGCGGCATGAGTGCCGGCGGATACCTGACCATGATGGTCGGGATGGCGCCGAAGTACCTCGCGCGTCATGGATTCAAGCCGACGGACCTCGCAGGGATCGCGCCCGTGTCGGGGCAGGCCACCACCCACTTCAACGTGAGGAAGTTCGCCGGTGACGCCGACCCTCAGTATCGTCCGAAAATCAACGACCTAGCTCCTCTGCGCTGGGTCGGAAAGGACCTTCCCCCGATTATCTCCATATGCGGGCAGCCGACAATGGAGTGGCCGTGCCGCAGCGAGGAGAACAAGCTGCTCGTCGCCTCATGCGTCGCGCTGGGTCACAAGTGGGCCCGCTTCGCCGAGCTGCCGCATTGCGACCACGGCCGCGTCTTAGTGGCGGGCGTGCCGTATGTGGAGATGTTCGTGAAGGGCAGAATGCCATGACGGACGGCTCGAACGCATGCTGGGATTGCCATGATGGAGGTCATATGGACATTTGCAGAATTTGTGCAACGGCAGTCTTCGCGGTGACGACGGCGGCGTCCGCCGCGCAGATGAAGGACATGGTGATGCGCGTTCCGCTCATGCCGAGGGCACCCGTAGTGGACGGCGTGGTGGATGCGAAGGAATGGCAGGCCGCCAGCGGGTCGTTCGGCTTCGTCCGCTACAGGAGCGCAGGCGACACGATCGAGCCTGTCGGCAGCTCCTTCTGGGTGGGTCGCACGGCGGACAGGCTGTTCCTCGCGGGCATCGGCCGCGTCGGCCCTTACGGGCTCCTGCGCAACACAAAGGCGCGCCGAGGCAATGTGGACTGCACAAAGGACGATACGTACGAGATCGTGCTCGTGCCCGACGCCTCCAAGGTCGCTCCCGACATCCGCCACGTGATCGTCAACGTACCGGGGCCTACCGCATTCAGACGCTCGTCGACAACAAGATGGCGGCGTGGCTTCCGGAGACGATGGAGACCAAGAGCTCCATTCGGGACGGATGGTGGCATTTCGAGTGGTCCGTCTCGCTTGACGAAATCGGATTCTCGGATGCGCCCGCCGACCGTCACGCGATACGCCTTGTGCGCAACTTCAAGCAGATCGAGAGCCAGTGGGGCTACCAGAGTTCGATGTGCGCGAACGAGGGGCCGTTCTTCGCGGCGGCGAAGGCCGTCCCCGCCGTCTTCGACGACGACGCGGTGTCGGCGTTCCTGGATCGTGTCGAGGCAGCAGACCAGACGCGCTGGCGCGTCAGGCTTCGTCTCCACAACCCGACCGCACGCGAACGGGTCGTCGAGGCGTCCGTCGAGGGCCGCCCGGCAAACTCCCAGCCAGGCTCTGCCGTCAGGACGCTGACGCTCAAGCCTGGAGAAACGTCGGAGATACCTGTGGAGGGGGCGATTCTGGGCGACGAATACGTAAAGCTCGCAGTCGAGGTGAAGAGCGGCGGAAAGACGGTGTTCCTCCGCGAGGTCGGCTGGCGCCCGAACGGACCCGCCCCGCAGTGGCTGCGTGCCGGGGAGGACGGCGGCGCGTTCCGATTCGATTTCGCCTACTACCCGTCCCACGACAAGATGCGGCTGCGAGCCGATCTATCGTCCGTCGAGAAGCGTCCGGGGGAGGTCTCCGTGGAGATCCGCAGCGACGTCAACCGCGGTAGGGACGTCCTTGCGAAGACGGTTCTGAAGCTAGATGCCGACGGCGTTGCGGACGAGATCTGGAAAGTGCCCGATCTCAAGGCCGAGACGCTGCGCACCGGCGTCGGCGGCTACACGATAACTGCGACGGCGGCCGGCGTGAAGAACGGCCTCGTCAGGAAGGAGTTCCGCCGCGACGTGTTCGGATGGGAGGGCTTCAAGGGCGGCACGAGCGACGCCGTTCCTTCGCGCTTCGAGAAAGTGAGAAGGAAGAAGTGGAATGATGGAGAGGTGGAAAAGTGGAGAAGTGGAGAAGTGGAAAAGTGGAAAAGTGGAGGAGTGGAAAAGTGGAAAGGTGGAGAAGTACCACCGCACCATTCCACTACTCCACCATTCCACCATTCTACCACCGAAGGTTTAGAGGTTGTGTCCGTCGTCCTCCGCGACCATGTCGTAGACGCAAAGACGGGCCTCTGGCGTCAGGTGACGGCCGCCGGCAAGCCCATCCTGGCGCGGCCTATGGAGATCTCTCCGCTGCCGCCCGGATACAGCGTCGCGACGGAGTGGGACGTCGACGGCATGATGACATGGCGCCTCACCCTGCCGGCGGGACGCTGCGCGCCAATCGTGCTCGACATACCCATCCTCGCGGAGCGCGCGCCGCTGCTGCATCCCTGCGCGGACGGCCTGCGCTTCAACTATGCCGGCGTCGTTCCGCCGGGCGTAGGGCGCGTCTGGGACTCGACGAAGGCGTCGCGCTCGTCCATCATAGGCGACTACCTGCCGTACGTCTGGGCCGGCGGCCCGCTGCGCGGCATCGCCGTGTTCGGCGAAAGCGACCGCGGGTGAGTGCTCGACGACTCCGACGGCGGGAAGGTGCCTTGCCAGGAGGTTCTGCGAGAGGCCGACGGCACGGTTGTCCTGAGGCTGAACCTGGTGCAGCGGGCGTGCGAGATCAAGGAGCCGCGGACGATCCTGCTCGGCTTCCAGGCCACTCCCGTGAAGCCGATGGAGAAGGACTGGCGCTCGTCGCCGATCGGCAGCCTGATAGGCAGCTGCTACTATTGGGGCGGCTATTCCGCCTCCGACGAGATACATCCCTACGACGGAACGGACACCTTCTGGCGCAAGATGGCGGAGGCGCGGCGCACCGGCAAGATCGACAAGGCGTATGTCGAGCGCGCGATCTCCGAGCGCGTATTCCACTGTCCGACCAACTCGCCCCGCTTCGCGGCGACCGAAAAGTGCTTCCGCGCCCATTACTACAGCGGAATGAACTCGATGGCCGGGTCCTGCGGCAAGGACTCGAAGTTCGTGTGGTACACCAACGGGCGCGGCGTGCGGCTCGGGAATCCCGAGGGGACGACGTTCGCCGACGAGTGGACCATCGAGGCGTTCGCGGCGCGTCCGTTCGACTGGGGCGCGACGAAGAGCTACTCGCTCGACCCGTGCAGGTCTTACCTTGACTTCGCCGCGTGGTGGTGGGAGAAGGCGCTGTCGCTCGGGATCGTCGACTATTTCTACTGGGACGACATCTTCTGCGCGTCGAACTTCGACCTCGTCGGGACGGAGTCGTACAGGACGCCTGACGGCGACATCCAGCCGGCGAGCGGAATCTTCAACCAGCGCGCACAGGTGCGGCGCTGCGCCGTCCTCCAGCGCGAGCATGGCTGGCCCGACGGCAAGAACTGGGTGCACATGACGAACACGGCTCTCGCGCCTGTCCTCTCGTTCGCAGGCATGAACTACGACTGGGAGGACACGTCCGGCGACATGGCGATCCAGGAGCGCTACTCGCGCGAGTGCATCCTGGCGCAGTCCATCGGACGCCAGTTCGGCAATCAGGTCGCGGTGATGGGCTATTTCGCCACGAAGGACCCGAAGAGCGAGAAGCTGAAGTGGCTTCACCGCACCGGCACCGGCGCGTGCCTTGCGCACGAGCTGCAGTGGTACCGCGTCAAGGAGTGGCGCGACATCAACGACCGGCTCGTCGAATGGGGCTACAGACAGCCCGCCACGCGCGTGTGGAACTACTGGGACGAAGACGTGCCGTTCCCGGTCGACGTAAAGGGCGGCGAGGCCGCGTCGCTCGCCATGGCCAAGGCCGGCGGCGAGGCGATTGTCGTGGTGTCCGACTTCAAGTCAGGCGGTGACTACACGCTCAGGCCCGACGCCGCGGCGCTCGGCCTCGCGCCCGGCTTCCGCGCATGCAACTTCGAGACTGGGGCGGAGCTGCCTGTGAAGGACGGCGCCGTGGAGGTTAGGCTTTCCCGCCTCGACTACGTGGTCGTCGCTTTTCGTCCGTGAAGTTCACAATTGCGACATGAGAAGTCTCCTTCGCCTTTTGCCGCTATTCGCGTCGTTCGCCGCGTCCGCCGCAGGTTCGGTGTCGGAACTGTATCCCGGACACATGACCTTCCTTCTGGACTTCGACGACGGAACGCCGACGCCGCGCCTGTCCGGGCTGAAGCCGCAGAACCCGGCCGCGGCGGTCGTTGCGGAAGGCGGGCTCTTCGGCACGAAGGGGTTCGTCGCGGGCGGATGCCGGTATCTCCTCCCGAAGGGGCAGCGCGTGTTCGACACGCGGCGGCCCGGCACGCTCGTGTTCTGGCTCAAGACCGTGCATGATTTCGCGGAGCCGCCGGTGGTGGAGCCTGGCGCGACTTTCTTCTCGGCAGAGTGGACGCCACAGCGGCGCTTCCTTGTCTTCCGCCAGGGAGGGCTCAGGTGGGGCGAGGCTGGCGTTGACGCTTTCTACGAGACGCACTCGCAGGACGGCCGCCGCGTCACCGCGCGCGCGCCGGGCGGAGGCTCGCTCAAGGGCTGGAAGGCCGGGGAATGGCACATGGTGGTCTCCCAGTGGTCGCCCGACGGCTTTGCGCAGTCGCTGGACGGCGCGCCGCTCAGGCGGACGGTTATCAGCCAGGCCGTCGGACCTTTCGCGGGCGCGATCGGCTTCGGACTGTATCCGGAGAAGGGCTCGGATCGCAGCCTGTACGTCATGGACGACATAGCCATTCTCGATTTCGCGATGAGCGACGAGCAGATAGCGGAGCTCTACCGGGCGTATCGGGCGCAGATGCGGGAGGCTCCCAGGACCGCGACGACGCCTAAGGCCGCGGTACTGAAGGCCGGCAGGGCGCCGTCTGGCGGTTTCGAGGTCGTAGTGGGCGTGGAGAGCATGTCAGCCGAAGCGCAGAACCTCGTCTTGGACTTTGGCGCAAGGCCGGCGAACTCCCAGCCGACAAAGCGCCGCGAGGCGTTCCGCCTGGCCCCGCGCGGAAGCAAAAAGTTCACTGTGCGCGGGCCCGCCGCCGCCGACGAGAAGGTGGATGCCGTGGTGCGCCTGTCCGCTGCCGACGGCACGGTGCTCTTCAGCCGCCGTCGAGTATTCACGCCCGACGGATCAGAGCCCGAGTGGATGCGCGCACCCTCGGCGCTTTCATTCAAGTTCGCGTATTATCCCTATGACAACACGGTGCATGCACTTGCCGACGTATCCGCTTGCGACGGGTTCTCCGCCGCGAAGGAAGTGCGTCTGTCGATCCGCAGGAAGGACTCGTCATCCCCTGTCTCGGAGCGCGGCTTTCCCGCAGAGCGCAAGACCGGCCGCACCGAGGTGTTCTGGCGCGGCATCCCGGAGCTCGACGGGGAGTATGTGTGCACCGTCTCGTTCCCTGGGCTGAAGGACGTCACCGCGAGTCAGGCGTTCGTCCGAAGGCGCTTTCAATGGGAACACAACAAGCTCGGCAGATCCGGTGCGGTTCCGGCGCCGTTCACGCCGGTTGTGCGTGGAAAGGACCGCGTGAGCGTCGTGCTGAGAGACCACGAGATAGGTACCCTTGGCCTGTGGCGCCAGGTCAAGGCGGTGGGCAAGGACCTCCTGTCCCGTCCGATCGCCCTTGAGGGCCCTGGCGCGGCGGACGCAATGCGGCGCGCCTCCGCGACGTCGGACTGGGATGTGGACGGAATGATGACCTGGACGCTCGCCTTGAAGCCCGGACGGTACGAACCGTTCTCGCTGGTGATCCCGATGCGGGAGGATCGCGCGACTCTCTACCACGCCTGCGTGGACGGGCTGCGCAGCAACGACGCCGGCGCCATACCGGCAGGCGAGGGGCGCGTCTGGGACTCGTCCATGGCGAAGGGGCGCCGTTCCATCGTGGGGAGCTATCTGCCGTACGTCTGGATCGGCGGTCCGCTGCGCGGCATCGCGACGTTTGGCGAAAACGACCGCGGCTGGGTCGTGGACGGAAAGACCCCGTGCCTCGAGATCGTTAGGCGCCCGGGGGAGGTCGCGCTCGTCGCGAACCTGGTGCAGGCTCCGACGGAATTCTCCGAACAGCGCGTCATACGGCTTGCCCTTCAGGCCACTCCCGTGAAGCCCATGCCGGATGGCTGGCGCGCGCTTTCGCACGGCACCCTCCTCGGGGCGTGCTACTACTGGGGCGGCTTCTGGGACAGCCACTCCGTCGAGCCGTTCGACGGCACCGACGAGTTCTTCCGCGTGATGGGAGAGTCGCGGAGGACCGGGGTCTACAACAAGGAGTACCTCGCCCGCGCCGTCGACTCATACCCGTATCCCTACGCCACGAACACCGCCAAGTACGCCGAGCACCACGCGCGAATACTTGCGCATTACCGCAACGGGCTGTGGACCTCCTCGCGGACGAAGCCGGGCGAGCCAGGACTAGTCTTCTACACGAACGGCCGCGGCGTCCACTACGGCGATCCGAAGGGCCAGGGAGCGACGTTCTGCAACGAATGGAACCGCTTCGAGTACATGGACCGCAACTTCACGGTCCTGTCGATGAAGGCGTATGACCTCGATCCCGTGGAGAGCTTCAGGGACTATGCGGCGTGGTGGTACGAGCGCATGCTCTCGACGGGCGCGGCAGACCACATCTACTGGGACGACGTCTTCTGCTCGTCGAGCTTCAACCTCGTGCAGACGGACGCATACCGCCTGCCAACGGGGCAGATACAGCCGTCGAGCGGAATCTTCAACATGCGCGCGCAGGTCCGGCGCTGCGCCGTGCTGCAGGCCGAGCTCGGCAAGGACACGCGCGGGAACTGGGTTCACATGACGAACACGGCGATGGCGCCGGTACTGGCCTTTGCGGGCGTAAACTACGACTGGGAGGACTCGTCGGGGCGAAATCCGCCGCAGGTCAAGTATCCTCGGGACTACATTCTTGCCTGCACAATAGGCCGTCAGTTCGGCAACCGCGTCGGCATCATGGGGTACTTCGACTTTTCGCTGGACAAGAAGGGCGATGAGTACCTGCGGCTCGAGCGCTGCAGGGCGGGCGTCCTGCTGGCGCACGAACTGCGGGGGACGGGGGCCAGCTACGAGAAGGCGCACGCCATGCTCTGCGACTGGGGCTATCGCACGCCTGGCGTCGACGTCTGGAACTACTGGGACGAAGACGTGCCGTTCCCGGTAGCCGTCTCCGGGCTTGAAGTCGCGACGCTGGCGATGGCCAAGAAGTCGTCGCGCGAGGCGATGGTGGTGGTTTCGTCGTTCTCCGGGCGAGACGGCTCGGCGGCGATTCGCCCGGACGCCGAGGCGCTCGGGCTTCCGTCAGGATGGCGCGCCTTCGACGCGGAGACGGGAGCGCCTCTTCCGGCCGCCGACGGGGCCGTGGACGTGGCGCTCGACGCCTACGGGTTCAGGATCGTGCGCCTTGCGGCGAAATGACGTCTGTCCGTGCTGTATGACGCTGCCATGCCGCCATGGCAGCCCCGCGTCTTGACCGCTGGCAACCGGTTAGTTTTGCTCGTCTGCATTTCTTGGCATAGCGGCTTCGGTCGGCAGGTGGTGCCCGAACCGTCCTACGCGGAGTCGTAGCGGCCGCCGCACGTAAGTCAACATGGCGTGAGGAGCCCGACCCCTCTGCGGACTGCGTCTCGACAAGCGACCCCACAGAGGCGGCCGACGCTCCGCGTCGTCCTCTCGTGCGCCACCCGCCGCCCTCCGCACCCCGCATGGCGCCCGTTTCGCGGCTCGACCTTCGGTCTCGGGGG
>JAFRBA010000043.1 GCA_017405115.1 Kiritimatiellia bacterium | reverse complement strand
GCGATCTCGACATCGCCTTCCCAGACGACGCGCACGTCGCCCTCTATCCCCCACTTCTCCTCTACCTTCAGCGCGGCGCGGCGCGCCTTCGCCTCGCCGTTCGTGAGCACGACATTGAACCAGCCCCTCTCGCCGACCGGGGAGGTGATCTTGTTGGGGACCACCCGGAGCGGCAGCACCGCCGCAAGGACTGCAGTCAACATGAAGTTCATTTGGCCGTATTTTACCAAATGCCTCGGCCCCCTGAAACCCCTTTACCTTAAGGGGGTATGGCTACAACGAATTTTGACTATCAAGGCCTGCTGACAGCCATGTTGCAATTTTTCCATTGCTAATAGAAAATTGAGCGCGTTTTTTCTATTAGCGACAGAAAGATGCCATTGAATCTCGGCGGCACTTATGATAGAATACAACTCATGAAACAGCGCTTTATAGGGCATTCCAACGGAAGTTTCTTCCTTTTCGGCCCTCGTGGCACAGGCAAGACGGTCTGGCTCAACAGCCAGTTCCCTGACGCTTTCACCATCAACCTTCTCGAAGCAGATGTTCGCCGCACTCTTACGGCGAGGCCTGAAAGCCTTGTTGACATCGTTGACGCAAACGCCGACCGCAAGACGTTCATCATTGATGAAATCCAGCGTGTCCCGGCTCTGCTGGACACTGTACACGACATGATCGAAAAACGGCGCAATCTTCGCTTCATCCTGACAGGTTCGAGCGCAAGAAAACTGAAACGTTCCCAAAACGCCGACCTTCTCGGCGGACGTGCGGTCAAATGCCTTTGCCATCCTTTCATCGCCTCCGAGATGGGAGACGACTTCAAGCTCGATGACGCGCTCCGCCTTGGGATGGTGCCTCTTGTCCGCTACCCTGTCGAACAAACGCCCGAAGCCGTGCTAAAGACCTATCTCGACCTCTATCTTCAGGAGGAAATCGTCAACGAAGGCGTTGTACGCAAACTCGACGCGTTTTCACGCTTCCTCGAAACTGCGTCCTTTTCGCATGGTTCGGTGCTGTCCGCCAGCACCATCGCAAGGGAAGCCGGTGTCAAGCGTCCGACCGTGGACGCCTACTTCGAGATACTTGAGGAAATGCTCGTGACAAGCCGCCTTCCCGTATTCTCCAAGAGAGCGAAACGTGCCGTCATAGCCCATCAGAAATTCTATTTCTTCGACGCCGGAGTGTTCCGCGCACTGCGACCACAGGGACCGCTCGACCGACCGGAGGAAATCGACGGCATGGCGCTCGAAGGTCTCGTACACCAGCATCTCCGTGCCTGGCTCGACTATTCCGGCGAGAGGAATGCTCTCTATTTCTGGCGTACTCGCGGCGGGACGGAAGTGGACTTCGTCGTCTATACGCCGAAAGAGTTTGTCGCCATCGAAGTGAAAAACACGGCAAAAATCAAGACCGAAGATCTTGCCGGACTCCGCACATTCCAGCAAGACTACCCAGAATGCCGAACATTGATCCTCTATCGTGGACGGCAACAACTTCTCATTGAAGGAATCCTTGCAGTTCCTGTCGAGCGTTTCCTCAAAGGAATCATTCCCAACCATCCCCTCCCAGACAAGGCGTGGCGAAACGCGTCGTCACCTATATGACAGAGTTGACGAAACTCTGACGCGGCTTTGTGGTATAATTCCGGCGATGAGACGCCTTGCATCAGCCTTTCTTGCAGCACTTGCGCTTTCGTCGGCAATTGCCGCCAGTGCCGGCACGTCTGACGTGCTTACGTGCATTTCAGACCTGAACAGGGCACTCGCCTCTGCGAACCCCGAGGGACGCACCTTCGACATAACCGCAAAAGTAGTCGCCGCAAACAGCCGGATAACAAGCACCATCATCGTCAAGGACGACACCGCCTCCGTGGTGCTTCACAACGCCGTGCTGGAGAAATGGGAAAAACCGTTTGCATGCGGCGAAATCCTCCACCTGACGGGCGTTGTCGTCGTGCCGAGGGGAATGAATCCGCAGCCGCACATCGCAACGGCGGAATGGCTCGCAGTCGAAGAGCCCGACCCTCCGCGCGACGTGACCATAGCCGAGATTCTTGGCGGCGGGCTGAATCTCCAGCTGGTCAGGGTCGAGGGCACGGTCATGGACGCAAGACGGGACGACGTAGACCCGAAATTTGCATTCCTCATACTCCACGACGAAAACGAGATCGTCTACGTCACAATCCACTTCGACCCAAAACGCGCCGACCTGGAACGCCTCGTCGGGGCAAGGGTGTCCGTGACCGGAACGTGCGCATGCCAATCGCCGCGTCCGCAGACAGGCTGGAATGTCAGCTGCGGCGACTTCGCTAACATCGTCATCAAGCAGGCGCCTGGCAACCCGTTCGACGCGCCAGACCTTTTCTCCGGCGACGGGAAGAGCCTCCATGTCATACACTTCGACTGGATGAGCCTCCGCAAGGCATCCGGCCGCATCCTTGCGTCGTGGGGCGGCAGCTCCGCCCTGCTGAAGACCGGCAGCGGGAAGATAGTGCGCATCAATTTCGCAGAGCAGACGCCTCCTGCCTGTGGCGCGACCATCGAGGCGGCGGGGCGCCCGGAGACCGACCTGTTCCACCTGAACCTCAGCCGCGGGACATGGCGCGCGTGCGACGTCAAGACCGAACCCGACCCTCCCCCGGTCCACGTCAACGCAAAGGACATGCTCCGAGACGGGCATGGCGAGACCCGCATAAAGTACATGCTCTACGGCCGGCCGATAACGATTCGGGGCGTGGTAAGAAGCCTCCACAAGCCCGGCGACGCGAGCGGACGCATGACACTGGACGACTCGTCGTTCCCGGTGACCGTCGAAGCCGGAGGAGCATCGAAGGCGATATCGCGCATCGCCGTAGGCTCCAAGGTCGAGGTCACGGGAACATGCGTCCTCGACGCTGACACCTGGCGCCCACAGTCCCCGTTCCCGCGCATCAAGGGCTTCTTCGTCGTCCCCAGGAACGACTCCGACATCACAGTGCTCTCAGGCCCGCCGTGGTGGACGACCTCAAGGCTCGCGACGGTCATAGGCGTCCTTCTGCTCGGCATCTCCGCCATGCTGGTCTGGAACCGCAGCCTCGCCCGCATAGCCGAAAGGCGCGGACGGGAACTCTTCAATGCGGAGATCGAGAAGGTCGGCGGCGACCTCAGGCTCGAGGAACGGACCCGCCTCGCCGTGGAGCTGCACGACTCGATCTCGCAAAGCCTCGCAAGCGTGTCCATGGAGATGGCGACCGCCTCGCTGTACCCGAAGGGGGCCGACCCGGAGATGACGCGCCACCTAGCCATCGCGCAGCGGACGCTGAACGCCTGCCGCGAGGAGATAAGGAACTGCATCTGGGACCTGAGACGCGACACCCTCGGCATGAGCGACATGACGGAGGCGATACGGCTGGCGCTCCTCCCGCATGTGAAGAACGCCGCAATGAACGTGCGCTTCAACGTGCCGCGCTCACGCCTGACCGACAAGACCGCGCACGACATACTCCAGATCGTCAGAGAGCTCGTCGTAAACGCGATACGGCACGGCGGCGCCTCCGAGGTGCGGGTTGCAGGCAGCCTGGAGGGCAGCACGCTCAAGTTCTCCGTGTCCGACAACGGACGGGGCTTCGACAACGAAACCGCCCTTGGGGTCGACGACGGTCACTTCGGCCTGCAGGGGATACGCGAACGCGCCGGGCGAATGGGCGGGAGACTCGTGATCGACAGCCGACCCGGAGGCGGATGCAAGGCGACGGTGCACATAACTCTGCCGCAGGCAGACAGGGACGACATCGCATGAACACGAAGAAGACAACAGTGATGATAGTCGACGACCACGCGATACTGCGAAGCGGGCTGAAGTCGCTCCTAGGCGCCCAGCCCGACATCGAGGTCGCAGCGGACACAAGCTCGGGAGCTGCGGCGGTACAGATGGCGCTCAAGCTCAGGCCGGACGTCATCCTGATGGACCTGATGATGCCCGACCTCGACGGCACCGAGACCATGAGACGCATCCGCGCGAAATGGCCCGCCGCCAAGGTCCTTGTGCTCACCTCCTTCGGCCTTTCCAACGAGATCGCGAGGGCGTTCGAGGCGGGCGCGGCCGGGGCGGTGCTGAAGACGGCGGACTTCCCGGACATCCTGGACGCGATCAGGAGCGTGGCGGCGGGCAGGAAGTGGGTCGCCACGGAGATAGAGACGCTCCTTGAAAACGACCCGCCTTCGCCGCGGCTCACCAAACGTCAGCTCGAGATACTGGCCTCGATCACGCGCGGCCTCACCAACGCCGACATCGCCGTCGAACTCGGAATAAGCGCACCAATGGTGAACGAGCACCTGAACGCCATCTTCACGAAACTCGGCGCGGCGAACAGAACCGAAGCCGTTGGCATCGCGCTGCGAAAGCACCTGCTCAGGTTCTGACGGCCGCAGGCACCGCCCTAAGCCCGAAGCCCTCGATCTCCGGCGGCGAACTGCTCCACCGGGCAAATGCGGAATAAGCCAAGGCCCGCTTTATGGTATAATACGAACATGAAAGTCAAATCTGCAACATGTAGGGCCATGTTTTCAATGGCAGTCTGGTCATGCATGGCGTGTGCGGCTTTTGCCGCCGATGTCAAGGGAAATGCGTCCGATCCGGCGTTTGCACCCGCGGTCACGGGCGATTCAACTCTCGTGTTGGGCGTGAACTTCACGCGAGAGCTGTCGTTCAAGATTGCGGAAAACGTTCTCGGGCAGATGCTCAAGATGCCCGGGGCGGACAAGCAGTTGATTGACGGCATCCAGCGGAAGATCGAGGTCCTCAAGCGGGATCCATGGGCGGATGCGCCACAGGAGGCGCGTGAATTCCTGAAGGAAAACAACCTGCTTGACGTCTATCCGCGCTGGGGCGTCTTGTCGGTGGAAGGCCCGCTGCGACTCGGCGACACACCGGACCTCGGGCAGATGGCCTTGGCGATTGCCATCGACGTCGACTTGGCGAAGTTGATCTCGGCGGTGTGCAAGGCGATGAAAGAGAACGACGATGACAACATCTCGTTTCAAGAGATTTCGGTCGAAGGCGAAAAGGCGTGGCAAATCCCGAACGACGGCGACCTCTCGAACGAACTGAAGGCGATGAACGCCAATCCATGCCTGACATCGCTCGACGGAAAGCTGCTGCTGGTGGCGATGTCGCGGCCAGTCCTGGAGAAGCAGATACGTCTTTACCGAAAAGGCACAGGCAAGGGGGACGCATTGTGCGGCTTCTCGGCGGCGGACGGGGAACTCCTGCATGTCAATGTGTCCGGCATCGGCGACGTGATTCATGGGGCGACACCGCCCGATGCACTGCGCGGCACGAATCAGGGCGTCATGGCGGAGATTGCGCCGATCATCGAGGAAATCATCTTCGGGCTGAAGTCGTTGTCCACCGACATCAAGGTGTCCAAGGAGGGTGCGGTCGGGCTGACCATGCGCCTCAAGGCAGGATCGGAAGACGACGCCGAACTGATCCGGACTCTGACAGGCGCGGTTCTGGTCATCGCAAAGACGTTCGCATCAAGGTCGCCGGACGTGCCGAAGGAAGTCGCTGGCGCGTTGAAGAGCTTCCACATCGGCGGGCTCGAGAACACGATCGAGCTTCGATGCGACAACGTCTTGTCCATTCTCGCAGGTTCGATGATCCCTGCCATCGCGTCGGCACAGCTCAGCGCGAACATGTCGGCCAAGGCGATGACGGGGCGCAACATCTTCGTCTCCATCACACAGGCCAACACGGAACGCGAAGCCGCGGGGCTGGCCTCCGTATGGCCGCGCACGCATGCGCCGGCCAGCGATGACAGGGACGACATCGCCGGCATGACCTATAAAAAGTCTACGGACTACTTCAGGGACTTGTGCGACAAGCCGAATTACGGCACGGACAAATGGAGTCCGTATGTTTCCGGATGCGACCTGAACGCGTTCGGCAAGGACTTGGACCTGTGGCATGTGGCGGCAAACATCACGGACGAGATGCCTGACTGCATCCCCGTGCTGATTTCGGCGAATTTCGACCCGGCGCTGCTGCCGTCCAAGTGGGACGGATCCTCGGACGACCTGAAGCGGCTGCCAATAGGCCCGGCTCATGGTGAGTGGGGCGACAAGGCGATTGTGGTCATAAGGAAAGGCGGGGCGGCCCAGGTCATCAAGCAGGAGAACCTGACATACGAGACGCTATACTGCGGACAATCCTTTGACTTGATGGGCGCCGAGCCGCCGGTCGTCTACCTGACGCCCAAAGGCATCGCAGCGCCCGCCGCACGCTGAAGCATCTTGGCCGGGTTCCAACTCCTGGGGCAGGCGACCGCTGGCGAACGCGTCAGAACGACGCGTTCGCGATGATCATCGCCGGAAGCGCAGGCGAGTCCGAGATCAGGTTGATCAGGCCGATCTGGACGCCGTGCATCTTCGCCGTGGCGTTGACCGCGCCAAGCTGGAAGCCTGTGGCCTCGTAGGCGGTGTTGACGGCGCCGAGCTGGAAGCCGACCATCCTGTTGGCGTAGTTGACGAGGCCTGCCGCGAAGCCTGCGAAGTCCTCCTGGTCGGCGTTCACGAGACCGGCCTGCCAGCCGGCGGAGACGGAGCCGTTCCAGTTGATGAGGCCGCAGAACTGCACGCCGAAGACTGCACCGTTGTAGTTGACCAAGCCCGCCTGGAGCCCCCAGAACTCGCCCCAGACGACGTTGACGAGGGCGTTCTGCCACCCGTAGAACGCGCCGTCCACGACATTGGCGAGACCTCCGCACTGGAGGCCGTAGGCGTCGCTGTCGGTCCACGAGAACGCCGACACCTGCATGCCCGCCATCGAATCCGACGAGATCTCGACGAGACCCACGTCGAGACCGTACATCTCGTTGTTATAGCCGAAGAACCCGCCGAGGCGCAGGCCGTATATGTCGCTGGACATGTACGGCAGCTGTATGGGCGCGGCGATGCCGATGCCGAGAGGCGACCACGCCCACGACCGCTCTTCGTCGGCGCGCGCGCTTGTGAGACAGAACGCGGCCGAAATCGCGGCCGCTGCCACCATGATGGACTTCTTCATTGGTTTTCTCCTTCGTTTGTGCCTGAAGCCTTGTTGTCGTCTTCGCCGTCCCCGTCGCCGGAGCCCTCGCATACCGAGACGCTCACGAGCGTCGCGCCCTCCGAGAGGCGCACGAGCTTCACGCCCTGCGCCATCCGGCCCTGCACGCTGAACTGGGACACCGCGCTGCGCACCATCTGCTGGTCGCTGGTGATCGAAATGACGTGCTCGTCCTCGGAGACGGCGTGTGCGGCGACGACCGCGCCGTTGCGGTCCGCCCCCTTTATGCCGATCATCCCCTGCCCTCCGCGGCCGTGGCGAGTGAAGTCCGCGAACGCGCAGCGCTTGCCGTATCCGTTGGCCGTCGCGATGAACAGCGTCTTGCCCTCGTCGACCGCGTCGAGCGAGACGACCTGGTCGTCGCCCAGGAGCCTGATGCCGCGCACGCCGGTCGCGGCGCGGCCCATCCGGCGCACGTCCGCCGCGGCGAAGCGCATCGCGCGGCCCGAGCGCGTGAGCATGATGACGTCGTCGGACGGCTTCACGAGCCTCACGCCGACGAGCTCGTCGCCCTCGTCTATGTTGATGGCGCGGATGCCGGAGCGGTTCACGTTCTGGAAGTCGCCGAGCAGCGTCTTCTTCACGGTGCCGCGGCGCGTCGCGAAGAACACGTCGACGTCGCCGTCGAAGGAGCGGATCGGCAGGAGCTGCAGCACCTGCTCCCCGGGCTGGAGGTTCAGTATGTTGATGAGCGGGCGGCCGAAGCTCGTCTTCTGCGCCTCGGGTATCTCGTAGGCGCCCTTCACGAAGAGCCGGCCCGTGTTGGTGAAGAACATGAGCTCGTCGTGCGTCTCGGCGACGAACACGAGCCGGATGAAGTCCTCCTCCTTCACCTGCGCCCCGCGCACCCCGTGGCCGCCGCGCCGCTGCTCGCGGTACTCGGTGAGCGGCACGCGCTTCACGTAGCCGCGGTTGGAGAGCGTTATCACACAGGCCTCGTCGGGGATGAGGTCCTTGACGGAGACCTCGTTAGCGTCCGCAACAATCTCGGTGCGGCGCGCGGCTGCCGCCTTCGCGCAGTAGCGCGCCTTCAGGTCGGCGAGGTCGGCCCGTATTATGGCGTAGACCTTCTCGGGGTCGGCTAGGATCGCCTCGAACTCTGCAATCGCCGCGAGGAGCTTCGCGAGCTCGTCCGTGAGCTTGTCGCGCTCGAGGCCCGTGAGCTGGTACAGTCGCATCTCGAGGATGGCGTTCACCTGCGGGTCGGTGAAGCCGAAGCGCTCCTGCAGCGCGACCTTCGCGTCGTCGCGGTTCCTGGAGCCGCGGATGATGCGCACGACCTCGTCGAGGTTGTCGATAGCGACCAGCAGCCCGTCGATTATGTGCTTGCGCGCCTGGGCCTTCTTCAGGTCGAAGCGGGTGCGCCGCGTGATCACCTCGAAGCGGTGGTCGACGTAGCACTTGAAGAACTCCTTGAGGTTCAGCACCTTCGGCCGCCCGCCGACGATCGCGAGCATCACCGCCCCGAAGGTGGTCTGGAGCGCGGTGTGGCGGTAGAGGTTGTTGAGGACGATCTCCCCCACCGCGTCGCGCTTGAGGTCGACGATGATGCGCACCTCGTCTTCGCCCGAGGTCTCGCCGCTGCGCTTCGAGTCCTTCGTGTGGCCTCCGGAGATGTCGCGGATGTCGCTTATGCCCTCGATGACCTTCTCCTTGACGAGCTCGGCCATGTGGCGGATCATCTCCGTCTTGTTGACGCCGTAGGGGATCTCGGTGATGATGATCCTGCCCCGGCCGCCGCCGTCGGGCTCCTCGATCTCGGCCTTGCCGCGCACCGTGAGCTGCCCGCGCCCGAGCTTGTACATCGCCGCAATCCCGTTGCGCCCGCAGATCTGCGCGCCGGTCGGGAAGTCCGGCCCCTTCACGAAGCGCATCAGGTCGTCGACGGTGCAGTCGTCGCGGTGCTGCACGTACCAGTCGATGCCGTCGCACAGCTCGCCCAGGTTGTGGGGCGGGATGTTGGTCGTCATGCCCACGGCGATGCCGGAGGAGCCGTTGAGGAGCAGGTTCGGAAGCTTCGCGGGGAGGACGGTCGGCTCCTCGAGGGTCTCGTCGTAGTTCGGGACCATGTCGACCGTGTCCTTCTCGAGGTCGCCGAGGAGCTCCTCGGCGACGCGCTGCATCCGGACCTCGGTGTAGCGCATCGCGGCCGCGCCGTCGCCGTCGATGGAGCCGAAGTTGCCGTGGCCGTCGACGAGCGGGACGCGCAGCGAGAAGTCCTGCGCCATGCGGACGATGGTGTCGTATACCGACGTGTCGCCGTGGGGATGGTACTTGCCGATCACCTCGCCGACGACGCGGGCGGACTTCACGTGCTTGGAGTTCCAGGTGTTGTTCAGCCTGTGCATGGCGTACAGGCAGCGCCTGTGCACGGGCTTCAGGCCGTCGCGCACGTCGGGGAGCGCGCGCCCCACTATGACGCTCATGGAGTAGTCGATGTAGTCCCTCGACATCTCCTCTTCGATCTTGACGTCCTCCAGGACGCCCGTCTGCAAAACCTCGCTTTCGGCCTCGCTCATACCCGTGTATTATACCAAATTTTGCCGTGTCCGTGAGGGGTTTTGGTAACGCCCAGGATTTTCGGGGATTTTCGGAATTTGCTTTCTTGCGTTTGTCTTCCAATGCGGTTGCACCGATACGAAAATCCCCATTTCTGCATTTTCACTATTCCATAATTCCACAATGTCATAAGACCCGCGAAGCCACCAGTTCTCGCGGCGCATCCCGTTCGTCGGCATGGCATAGAGACACGTCTCGTTGGCGGATGTCACTTCAGCCGAAGCATGATTCCGTGGCTGGTGGCCGCGACGTGGAACTGTTCGCCGGAGCGGACGTTCTCGCCGCGCCCGACGAGACGCACCATGTTCCAGCCGGCGGGGAACGACCACGCCCGCGCCGCGCCCTGGAGCGTCGGAAAGAGCGCCGCCTCTCCGTCGCGGAATGCAATCTCCCTCACGCGCCCGCCCGTGCGGAGGCGAATCGTTCCAACGAGACTATGCACCCCCTCCTCCGCCGAAGTCATTGCCCGCTCGCCAGTCGCGGCGTTCATGACGAACCACTCGCCGCAGTTCCATCCGACGGAAAGCCCGATCTCGTCGAGCGAAAGAGCGCCATCGCCGTCGGCGTCCGTACCAAACGCAATCTCAACGTTGTTCGACGCCGTACCCAAAAAAGCCAGCTCAAAGGCGTATTCGCACGACCCCTGCGCCAAAACCGCAACGTTCGTCACCACTTCTGTATCTGGATGTTCCACCGGCGGAAGCACGGGCGGAGGATGAAAAAATGAGTGAAGACAAAAGGATAGTTGTTCTCTTCATTTTGACCACTCCTCTATGGAATCGACCCTCGCCCAACTCGACCTTGATACAGGTTGCGTTCTGGGTCGAATTCGAGGTTGGTGTCGTTAGGACGAGGATTGAAAACCAATTCCATGAAATTAGCACATCCGGCAAAGCCTCCAGGTCCTATAATCTTCGAGTAATTTGCCGATATGATATTTCCTTTTTCATCATACTTCACGCGCGAACGAATTACCATGTATTCATCTTGCGCCACGACAGGACCCTCCATTAGCCAAAGTTTGCCGTTGTTCTCGCATATTTTAATCGGAAGAGAAGGAGAATAGTTTGCGTTCGAATCGGCGTGATGTGTCGCTGGGAAGTTTTCATTGCCAGTCTGCTTGCAGACATACGCACCGCAACCCTTTTCAAATTCTATCCGCCCGACGATATCCCCGAATTGTGGTGCATCGGGTTCATCACTCCGAAATACTCGTATTCTGTATTCATTATTCTGCGAAATTAGCCTGTTTATCCTTTCAATGTCTTTACGTTCCCGTACATAGTATAGATCAGCAACCTTTCCTTTGCCAAAAGGTGGAAGCCAATCGAAACATTGAAGATCAAATCCGTACCGCCCGTTGGCAATAGGGGATTCAACTTGCTTTTGCCGCGAATACGCATACATCGGCTGTGGATTCTTTTTGCGGTAGAGTACAGCCGCTCTGCGTTTTTCATGTTCATGAAGTTTTACAAAGCCCAAAGTCGGCGGGACAATGACGTCCTCGCCCTTGAAATGTTCGCGATGGAATTCTCCCCGATAATACCCATCGGCCTCAACATGCCATCCGAAATCAGATGACTGGCAGTTGAATTTCACCACCGCGTCTCCATTCTTGTCTGTACGTCCTTCTGCATGTTCTGATTTGGATCTGCGGCTGTTCCCTCCCCCAAAAAGAACATGGCTCGTAGAAAATCCAACGTGAACAACTCCATTAGTGACGGGATTACCCTCGTCATCAACGACCTTGACGTAAAGTCGTTCACTGGCACATCCGGCATTAGTCAGTAGCAAAGCCATTATGACAAAATTGCTCTTCATTTCTGAGACTCCTTCATTAGTTGAGTTATTTTCTTGAACAATTGATGTACCCTCTTATACGAACGTTGAACGAAAGTACTATGTTGCCAATCTTGATGCCTGTCCTCAGGATCATTTCCATTCTGTGGCAAATCCTCTATCCCTGCATCGAATAGAATGGCCATGTTGTAACTGCCAAACATTGGCTTGTCTCTGTCAATATATGACACATCGTCTCTCCCCGGCAACGGATTTGCACCTGCGGTAAAAGACTCCGCCGGTATCGCATAAGCCAACATCTCAGCCCGGTAAAGATAATTTGTCGCCACTATGAGTCCGTTCGAGGATGAGTGCATTTCCGGGTTCACAAAATCAAGGAAGAACGGGTGTTCCTGTAGTTGCTCGTCCGTGAGGTTCGCAGCGTTCTGCGGCGACATTTTCTGCCTGCTCTCGACATATTCGTTGCCGACATGGGAACCTGTCACCGTGTCGTGGTATGGATTGAACTCCCAGCCTCCCTCGTATTCATGCAGCATCAGCGGCCACACCCCCTTGCGAGTCTCCTGGTTGTACCAGACGAAATTCCTCTTGAGTATAGTGTGCCAGTCTCCGTCGCCGTTGTTCACGACCTCCTCCTGCGTGGAGTAGAAGTTGACGATGTTCGTCACATTGGCGAAACGTCCCTTCCACGTCAGGAGCCGCCGTCCGTCTCCCTCCGGGAATCGCTCGAACCAGTGCGTTGAGCGAACCCTGTCAACATAGTTAGTCCATGCATGCGGAGTCATGTTGTCATGCGATTCCTGCGTAATGCCATTCGTCGGATCAAGAGCCTCCATCGCAATTGCCGCGTTGAGCATGAAGTACTTCTCGTGCGGCATTCCGTAGTCCTGAATCGCGGCGGAGACGAGCATGTTGCCGAGCGAGTGCGCGATGAACCACTTCGGCCCCTGTACGCTCTGCATCGCACCTGCCAGTGCAGACGCCGTCTGAAAGGCGTTCTGCACGTTGCCGTAGTAGTTGGGCGTGAGCGTTCCGAACACCTGACCTCTGTCGCCGTTCCACTGCACGGCTATAAAGCCACGGTCCAGCCCCGCCCACCAAAGCTTCTTGAATACGTTCTGCGCCCAAAGCGGAGTCTCGACATCCTCTTCCATGTTGTAGCCGTGCACGAACACGACGTTGCCCGGCTCGTGCTCCTCCGCCGGCCAGTCGTCCGTGGCAAGTCGCGTAGGCATTCCGCCGGAGCCTCCTGCCGCGTCCCGCAGGTTCTCCCACCCGATCATCTTCGAAACTTCGCCGACGTGCAGATGGAGCGACGCGGAGAACAAGATCGCGTCGTCGGACTTCGAGTAGACGTTTAGGTGGAGGTCGTGGAATCTGGCCGCTTCCGGGAACTCCATGAGCAGCGTGCTGCGTTCAGACTGGGACAGCGAGGCGAAGGCGGGCGGCAGGTTGGTGCCGCCCCCGAGCGCGAACACTGGCGCCTCGTGAACGGCATTGCCGTCTATGTCCATGTCGTTCCCAAGCGGGGCGTCGCCGATCTGCGACCATTCGACGTCCGCGAACGCAAGCTTGGCGTTCCGCAGTGCGGACGAGTCCGCTTCAAGGCGATAGTAGACATCGCCTTGATTCCAGTGCGACGCGAACGGCGCAACGTCAACGGCTATCGGCAGGAAGTTTATCAGGTCGTTGCGTCCGTCGATGACATCGTTGCCGGAGTTCCGCGAAAGGAACGTCTCAAAGGCATTGTCACCTTTCCACTTGTCGTCGTTCATCCAGAAGTAGACGTACCGTCCGGCTATGTGGCGGGCGATGTCGACGGCATCAAGAACGCGGTCTCTGTTGTAGTCAGCGAGCAGAACTGGCTTCACCGACGTTATCCGCTGCGAAGCGGAGTCCTCGACGAAGACACCGTTGACGATGTTCCAGTAGCGCAGGACGAGGCGGACGGCGCCGGGCGAGGGCGAGGTGACGAGGACCGGCACCGACGCCGCGCTGTCCTCCGCGACGCCTGCGACGACGCTGCGCCACGCGGCGATCGGGATGTCCTTCGCCGGACACGTCTCTGTGTCGAGGAGCTTCCTGTACTCGGACTCGCCGCGGCGCATGTACCAGAGCGCAAAAGGCGCGGTAGCGCCCGCGAACTCGATGTGCACCGTTCCGGACGGCAGCCTAACGTCCGTGACGAGGTTAAGGGTTGGCGCCCGCCAGTCGTTCGTGCAGACCGTCATCGGGAAGCCGAACTGCGCGTTGAGCGCGTTGTACCGCGAGAGCGGAATCCCGTCGCGCCGGATGCCTACGCCGAACACGGTGTAGTCCCTCCGCTCGTATATCTCTCCGTTGCGGGCGAAGGCGAGCCCGGCGTCGCCGACGGATCTGCTCGGACGGACTCCCGCGACGTCGACCGTGCAGGAGGAGCCGGTCGACGAGAAGTCCTGCCCGCCCGGCCCAGTCACCCTGAGCCGGTGCGACCTGTACGCCAGCGACACGCAGTTCGTCCAGTGGTCTGGGCAGCCGCAGCAGTTGACGTGCTCGTCTGGAACTTCGAGGCTTATCTGGTCGCCGACGACTGGCGGGTCGCGGACGTAGAGGACGCCGGACATGTGCGTCACGTTCTGCACGGCGTTCGTGTAGTCCGCCGCGTGGAGGCTTGCGCACTGCTCGTACGGGACTTCGTGGACGGTGCAGACCTCGTCCTCGTCGCCGGCCGCCGGGGCGCCGCCAGGCTGCTCGGGGCCGTTTTCGTCAAGGTACTCGATGTCGTCGTCCTCCGGCGGGTCGCCTTCGGAGAACCACGACGGATCCTCCGGCGGGTCGGGGTCGGCGGGGTCG
Organism: Kiritimatiellia bacterium; assembly: GCA_017405115.1. The sequence continues at coordinate 58,556 of JAFRBA010000043.1, read as the reverse complement.
GGGTCCGGCGGACGCGGGCAGAAGCGGACGGTCTGGCTGTACTGGGTCTGTCCGAAGAGCCGCTTCGGGTGCGAGAGGGTGTAGGTTATTTCGCGCGTCTCGCGGGCGCCGAAAGAGGCGGTTATCCTCGCCGAACGCGGCGGGACGTCCTCCACCTGCACGTCTCCGCCGCCCTGCCATGTGCAGGAAAGGTCGTCTGCCCCTGGGCTGGCGGGTAGCGACACCTGTTTCCGCCGCGTCCTGAAGTCGTGGACGCACGGCTCGGTCGCCCTGGTCTCAGGGAAGTTGATCCAGCCGGCGCAGCGGTTCGCGGAAAGGCTCGGCAACTCGCCGAAGGCGAACTCGCTGGAGTCGAACGAAACCGAGAGCGTTCCGTCGCCCTTGAGGTAGACGGGGACTCTCCCCCCGTCGGGCACGGGGGAAAGCAGCGGGTTCGCCTGTTGGCCGCCGCGCATCTGCGGCGGCGCGACGAGCGGCACGTACGAGCCTCCGACGAGCAGGTCGCCGGTGCCCGTGCCGGAGACCGAGACGCGAAGGACGGCCGTATGCTCCGTCGGCTGCGGATACGCGAACGCGCCGTTGGTCGTGCCGGAGTAGAACAGGTGCTCGAGGACGGTGTTGGTCGAGCCTTCGGGGAACGAGAAAGGATCCAAGTCTCCAAGCGACTCCTCGAACGCCGCGCGCGCCTCGTCGCAGATGGCCTCGTCACGGGACTTGAACGAGACGCTTGTGACGCCGCGCGAGAGCGGAACGTCCGGCGCGACTCCGCCTGCGGCGGGCGCTACGTCTAAAAGCGGGTTGTCGGAGGAGAGGCGCGAGAGGTCGTAACGAAAGGTGACGCCGCCGGACGGACGGAACTCCGCCTGCACGGAGACGGGGTTGGTCGCCGCGCGGTGGAGGAGGACGTTCTGCCATGTGAGCAGCAGCGAGCCGTCGGCTGAGAACGAGTGCCAGAAGAGGCTCGGCGAGTTGGAGGCAAGAAGCCCCCAGTTCGCCTCCGGCACGATCCCGAGCGTCGCGGGAAGGGGCGAAATCTCAGTGCCATCTGGGAGGCGCGACTTGCCGCGGGAGAACACCATGAGGTTCGTGACCGACGTGTCGCCGAAGGCGAACGACCACCCTGCGGGGAAAAGCGTGAACCAGTCATCCGCCGCGCCGCGGCGGCGCCACCGCTCGTGGACAATGGCTCCGGGCGGAGGGGAGAAGTCCCATGTCCCGTTGGTTTTCACTGACGCGGAACTGAACAGCGGCGCGGGAACAGGAGCGGAAACTCCGCGAACGCCGTTCGTGCCCTTCGACCCTCCAACCTTGAGGAACCCAAGAACGGACGAAACCAGCAGCAGGCACTCGACCATGCCGCGCGGAAGCGCCTTGGCAACGCCGCGGAGCGGATTGACACCACGTCCGCGAAGCAAGCCAATGACAATCCATGCGAAGAGCGTGATTGGAACGAGCGCGCCGACAAGTGCGAGTCTGATGAAGGGGTCCGTCATGTCTTGTGTGTTATAGTATACCAAAAACTCATATGGCGCGTTTCGACTTGCACGCCCTCACTTGTCGCCTTTCAGCGCATTGCACCTCCTGCACAGCATCTGGAGGTTCTCCGGAACGGTCTTTCCGCCCTTCGACCACGGCACGACGTGGTCGCCCTCCATTTCCTCGATCTCGAAGTGCTGTCCGCAGCGGGGGCATGTGCCCTTCTGCGCCTCGTACGCCGCGCGCTTCTCGTCGTCGTCGAACTGCCGGAGGTTCAGCTTCTCGCGTCGCGTTCCGCCCGAAAGGAGATACTCGTATATGCCCTTGTTGTTCTGCACTTCCTTGTCGACCATCAATCTCGCCACCTCCTTCTCCAGCGCAGCGGGGTTGTACGACTTCGCGCCGAACTCACGGTAGAGCCGCCCCCACTCCAGCCCCTTCATCTCCTTGCGGTACTTCGGGAACAGCGTCTCCACCCAGTTGACCACCTTCTGGAAATGCAGCCACAGCTCCGTCGCCTCTCCGTCGCCCTGGTGTATGGCCATGTAGTCCTCGATGGCCTTCTCGCTTGGACGCAGTGCGCCACAGCCCTGCAGGCACCATTCTATCGCCGCCTCCAGGTACTCCTGCCTGTCGGCGCTTCCGTTAAGATATGGCGCACCCACCTTCTGCGCGACGCATCCCTGCTTGGAAAAGTACCGCTTCGCGTCCGCGACCCACGGCCCGGAATAGACGGCGTTCCTCATCTCCTGCGCCGTCAGCTTCAGTCCCGCGATGTTGATGACCTTGAACCAGTCTATCTTCTCGGACGGCTCGCCTTCGCAGAAGTACACCATCAGCTCGTAGTCGAGGAACTTCCGCTGCACGTCCTCCGGCTGCCGGTGGAAGAACTTGGCGCCGAGGTCGAGCTCTCCCCAGGAGAAGTCGCCGTTGAAGTACTGGCAGAGCGAGATCGTCCGCTGCTGCCCGTCCATCACCTCGAACGTGCCGTCGGGGTTCTTCGCCCAGTACATGACGTTGAGCGGAAAGCCCTTCATCACGGTGGAGACCACGGCGTTGCGCTCCTTCTCTTTGTAGACGAAGTTGCGCTGGTAGGCGGGCCGTATGTCGAGCCTACCACCATAGCCGCGCACGCCGGCCTCCTCGTCGTCGACATAGCCGTCGACCAGTTCTCGTACCGTTATCTTGTGCAGTTCGATTTTCATTGTGCAGATGCCTTTTTGTTGGTGTTTAGGCAGGGTTCAAAATCACTTCGCCCTCCGGCGGATGAGGATGCGAGAATATGGGCATTTGTGAACGCCGTTTTTCGTGAATGATACATCTGTTCTGCCTCGATGATTCCTTGTCACCCCTATCTGTTTCGCCAAGTCACCGCATCCAAGCCCAACAATCTCAAACTCTTCGGGATTGTATTTGTCGAGGAAGGTGTCTGGCACACCCATGTCATCTTCCCAATCATATGGGATGTCTGATGTGTTTCCTACATCGATCCCATTATAATTGTCGTACTTTGGATACTCTTCTGGTGTATATCTCTTGTATAGTGGCAACTTTTCATGGCGTTTTCTATGATCAAGGTTCGTGAACCAAATAGAAGGACTTCTCGCAACAAACTTGCCATCGCGCTTGACGATAGTTCGGTCTTTGTTTTTTGCCAAAGCTTCGTCAATATACGGCTGAGGAACATTAAAGTATATCTCGCGACTCATTGGTGTCACGCCTAGCCAAATCTTGTTTCCTTGAAACAATGGGAATATCTCTTTGTAGTGGATTGCATTTTTGTTCCCAAGTATCAGGAACTTCTTACCATACTTCACAAGCTGGGCGACATATTCGCGGAAGAGCGAGAATGGCGGATTGGTAACCACTATGTCCGCTTCTTTTAATATCTCTATGCATTCTTCGGAGCGGAAATCTCCGTCTCCCCTAAGTTCAAACACGCCCACTTCGTCGTCATCGAGGACCATATTGCCGTTCTTGTCACCCTCGTACACCTGTTTGATGGCGCGTTCGCAGTTGCCCTGCGAAAAGAGGTCTACGTCCTGAGACTTGTAGCACGTCGCAATGAGCCGCTTCAGCCCCAGCTTTTCGAAGTTCTCCACAAAGTACTTGAAGAACTCGCTCTCGCGCGGATCGTCGCAGTTGCAGAGAACGACCTTGTCCTTAAAATGTGCTTTGTAGTGCCGCAACTCGTTCTCTATGTCAACACGCTGCGTGTAGAACTCGTCCTTCTTCGCGCGTTTCGCCCCCGTAAGCGCTGCGTTGTCGCCCATTGCCATGCCTCCTAAAAGCATCGCCAAGACCAAAACAACAACTCTCATCATGACAACGCCTCCTGACTTGCGCTCCGAATCGCCGCGGAGACCGCCTCGCGTGCATGAAAAGAGCGCACTCCCAATCCATACACCCGCGTAAAGCCCGACCAAAGGCCTATCCAGAATGCATGAAGAGAAAGTACGCCCCTAGAGGCGCACCTCCACTTACATGCCGCTCTGGAATTAAAATATTGGTCGTATTTTACGCGAACGACGTGTAGCGTTGATGCTACATTGTTTACCGGTCCTTTGGATTTCTCCCATCGGCACCGCCGAAGGTGTCGCGGCGAACCACAACCCTCCGCACGTCACGCAGACAAGAGTCGCCCCTCGCCCGCAAGACGAGAGTAGTATAGCATAAATCATGCGGGTGCGGTTGACTTTCGCACACCCGACAGGAGTTGGGTGTGCATCTGCCCCATTAGATACTCCTTGCACTTCTTGACAAACTGCTCCTTCTCGGACGGGGTCGTACGGTCGCAAACATACATTGTGGAATTGTGGAATTGCGGGATAGCGGAATTATCCATTGGCTGCGCACCGTCAATTCCGCATTGGTTAATGGATAGTTCCACAATTCCATAATTTTCCTCCCTCTGCGCCTCTGCGTCTCTGCGTTAAAAACTCAAACACATCCACGACAATCTTCGTGCAGTAGGTGGGTGGGGCGCGGTCCCAGTCGTAGCGGATGCGCGATTAGCGGATGCACCACTGCACCGGCTTTTGGTATAATACATGCGCATGTCCGAAACTGTCGCCATCATCGTAACGTTCAACAGGAAGGCGATGCTGCTCGCCTGCCTCGAAGCAGTCGCGGGGCAGACTGCCGCGTGCGACGTGCTCGTGGTCGACAACGCCTCGACCGACGGCACCGCCGACGCCGTCCGCCCGCGCCTCCGCGAAGGCTTCTCCTATGTGAACACCGGCGCGAACCTCGGCGGCGCGGGAGGCTTCGCCTTCGGCATTGCCGAGGCCCTGCGGCGCGGCTACGGGCGGCTGTGGATAATGGACGACGACGTGCTGCCCGCGCCCGACGCCCTCGAGAGGCTGCTGGAGGCGGACGGCGCGCTCGGCGACGGCGTCGGCTGGCTCTCGTCGAAATGCCTCCTGCCCTCCGGCGCGACGTGCCCCATGAACCGCCAGAGGAGCACCCCCTACGCGAAGATACCCGACGAGGCGCTTGCGGGAGCCGAGCCGGTTCCCGCGCAGATGGCCACGTTCGTGTCGCTCTTCTTCCGCGCGGAGTCCGTCCGCCGCTTCGGGCTGCCGATCGCCGACTTCTTCATATGGTGCGACGACCTGGAGTGGACGCGGCGCGTCTCGCGCAAGCGCCCCTGCTACGTGGTCCCCGCGAGCGTCGTGACGCACGCGATCACCGGCTCCGCGGCCTCCAACGTCGCCGTGGACGTCCCCGCGCGCATCCCGCGCTACTTCTACGCCTTCCGCAACGAGCTCTTCGTGTACCGCCGCGAGGGCCTTCGCGGGCTCGCCTACTACTTCGCCAAGACGGCGCTGAACCTCGCCAGGATCCTCTTCCGCGCACGCGGGCACCGCCTCGCCAGATTCAAGGCCCTTTTCTCGGGGCTCTTCGCAGGGCTCTCCTTCCGCCCGAAGCCGGCAAGCCCCCCGGTTTCGGCGCAATCAGGGCCCGATGCGCCCGCGACACGCTGCGGATAGCGTCCGGCGAACGTTTTCTTCTCGGTCATAACGGCGACGTACAACCGCGCACATTCGCTCTGCACGGCCATTGACTCCATCCTTCGCCAGACATTCCGCGACTTCGAGCTCGTCGTGGCCGACGACGGCTCCACCGACGGCACGGTGGAAATGATTGCCCGCCGATATGCCGCCGAGCTGGCCAGCGGGCGCATCCGCGTCCTAGAGCTGCCGCACGGCGGCGTGTGCGCCGCGAGAAACGCGGCCCTCGAGGCATCATCCGGCACGTGGATCGCATACCTCGATTCCGACAACGAGGCTCTGCCCGAATTCCTGCAGACGTTCGCAGACGGAATCAGGGCCAATCCGGGAGCCAGGAACTTCTACGCGGCCCTCGTGCGGCGCGAAGCCGGCACGGTGCTCGACGAGCCGTTCTCGCGCACCATACTGCTGAAGTGGAACTTCATCGACATCGGCGTCTACTGCCACCACCGCGACCTCGTCGCGGAGTTCGGCGGCTTCGACCCCGCGGTGTGCAGCAAGGAAGACTGGGACCTCGTCATCCGCCATTCGGCGAAGTACCAGCCCGTCCGCCTCGGGCGCGTGGTGCTAAGGTACTCCGACGGATCCGGCAGCGACCGTCTCTCCTCATCGAAGCTCGTCGGTGAATCCCTCTGGAGGCTGAGGCTTAAGCATGCGCCCGCCCCCGCAGACGTGGACGACCGCGAGTTGGCCGTCGTGGAGTCTTCGCCGTTCTTCGACGGCAAATGGTACGCGGACTCCTACGGCTATATGCTGGGCGGCGAGGATCCCGCCCACCACTACCTTTCCATCGGGTGGCGGATTGGGTGCGACCCTGGGCCGGTCTTCAGCGGACTGGGCTACCTGAAGAACAACCGCGACGTCGCAGAAGAAGATGTGAATCCGCTTCTGCACTACGAGCGGCATGGCCGGGCCGAAGGCCGCGTCGGATTCCTGCGCAGGCGCGGAGGCGGACGCAAGCATGCGGGTAGCGCCCCCGACTGAGCTGCAGGAAGCGGAGATTTGTTCCGCACGGAAATCTCATTTCGCCGAGGTCGACAAAGCGCGAACATTCTATGCCATGACGCTGTGGTCGCCCAAAGGCGCCCTCGCCGTCCTAGTTTGTCAACACCCCCGGCGCAGCTGGTTATGGTATAATTACGCCATGAGCAACCCCGCCGTCTCAGTTATACTGCCGGTCCACGACGCAGAGCGATATCTGCGCGAATGCATCGACTCGGTGCTCGCGCAGACACTGCGCGAGATCGAGGTGATCTGCGTCGACGACGCCTCCACCGACTCCTCGCCGGCGATCCTCGCCGAATACGCGAAAAGAGACTCCCGCGTGCGGGTGATCACGAACAGCTCCAACAGGAAGTCCGGCACGTCCCGCAACACCGGCCTTGACGCGGCGCGCGGAGAGTTCATCTTCTTCATCGACAACGACGACATTCTGCCGGAGCCGGACGCCCTTGCGGACCTCGTCTCGCTTGCGGAGCGCGACGGACTCGACATGGTCCTTTTCGCGGCAAGGCAGTTCTTCGAGGACGACTTTCCCGAATCCGCCAAGGCGGCGTTCTCCCGAAAGAAATCCATGGCAACGCTGCCCGACTCGCTCTGCGGAAAGGTGATGCCTGGCGGACAGCTTCTGGACATGACCCGGAAGCTCGGCGTCTACAACTGCTATCTCTGGACCCGTCTGTTCAGAACCGAATGCATCCGCCGCGCCAACCTAAGATTCATCGAAGGCACCAACTATGACGACACGGTGTTCACGCCTCTTGCCACACTGTCCGCCGAACGCGCCTGCGCCGTCAACCGCATATGCTACGGCCACCGGATCCGGATCGGCTCGGTGATGGCGACCGAGTGGATGGACCCCACGAATCTAGCCTGGCGTTTCGAGAAGGAGAAGTCGATCTTCCTTGAATGGGTCTCCGAACGCGTGCAGGCGCGCATCGCGGCGGCAGGCTCAATCGCAGCCAACGACATCGGCGGCGGGTTCCTGCGGCACATGGGCACCTTGTTCGCCCAGATGCCCGAAGACGACGCGCAGCAGATCCTTGACGGCTTCGGCTCCGGCTTACACGACCGGCTGGCCGTCGCCCACCTGAAGACTGTCCGGGCCCTTTCGCGCAAGCTGAACATGGCCACGCAATATGCCGTCCGCCTAAAGGCGGCGGAGGAAAGACTGGAGTCGGAGCGCGAGCGGCTGGCGAGGACAAAAGAGCGCCTGGCAAAGCAGGATGTTCAGCTCCGCGAGGCAAAAGCCCGCCTGCAGAAGGCGCTTGGTCAACGCGATTCACGGCCGAACTCCGTTCGCGCGTGTCTGGCGTTCGTCTTCAGACGCCTCCTGTCCAGGCTGGGCTTTAGGCGCCAGAGCCCGTAGTCCAAAGGCGCCCCGACTGCCATTTGCCAAGGCCGTTTGCCACCCCCCCGCAGCTGGTTGTGGTATAATTACGCCATGAGCAACCCCGCCGTCTCAGTCATACTGCCAGTCCACAACGCAGAGCGATATCTGCGCGAATGCATCGACTCGGTGCTTGCGCAGACACTGCGCGAAATCGAAGTCCTTTGCGACGACGACGCCTCCACCGACGCCTCGCCGGCGATCCTCGCCGAATACGCGAGGCGCGACAACCGCGTGAAGGTTCTCACGAACAGCGTCAACCTGAAGGCGGATGCCTCGCGCAACCGCGCCATCGAGGTGGCGCACGGAGATTTCATCTACTTCATCGACAGCGACGACCTTCTGACGGAGCCCGACATGTTCGCGAGCCTCGTGGAGCAGGCAACACGCGAGAACCTCGACCTCCTTATGTTCCAGGCGCGGCATTTCATCGAAGAAAGCTCTCCCGAAACCGTGGACACCGCCATTCGGTCAAAAAACAGCCAGGCGGAATTTACCGACGTCCAGTGCGGAAAGACGATGACCGGCGGCGAGATGCTGGACCTTGCGCTGAAGTTCGAAAACTACACGTGCTTCATATGGATGCGACTGTTCCGGAGGTCGCTGTTCTCAGACCCAAGGCTGAGGTTTCTCGAAGGTGGCAACAACGCAGACTCTCTGTTCACCCCCGTTGCGACCATGCTGGCCAGACGTGCAGCCGCCGTCAACCGCGTCTATTATGCCAGGCGCATCCACTCCGGCTCCGTCATGACGTCCGCGCTCGAAGACCCCAGCGCCCTGACTCGCTTCTTCAACGCTTCCAGAGCCATAATTGCAGAGTGGAAGACGGACAGTATCCAGGCCATCGTTGCCGCGTCGGGATCCCGTTCTGCCAACGACCTTGCCCGACGCAACGTTCAATACATGGCGAGGGTCTTCACGCAAATGCCAGCCGACACGGCGCAACAGGCGCTTGACTCCCTCGGCAACACCCCAGACGACAAGATGCTGGCCGCGCACCTCATGTCGGTGCGGAGCCTTTCCCGCAAACTGTCACGTCAGACATACATGCAGAACCGTGCCGCCGAGAAGGCGAAGACGGAATCCGAAAAGCTGGCAACGGCAAAGAAGAGTCTGGCGGCAGCGAAGAAGAAGCTGGAAATGGCGGAGAAGAAGCTAAAGCGGATGCGCACGCAGCGCGACACGAGGCCGAACTCCGTCCGCGCCTGCGTAAAGTTCATCTTCCGCCGTCTCCTCGGAAGAAGATAGATTCGACTTATCGTGAAAGCATCCTCTTAAGCCGCCTCACTGGCCAGACAAGTGCCCTGCCCATGCGAGTCAGCCACGAACCTCGCCTGGTGCGCAGCTCTTTTTTGAGCCTGCGCAGCTTTTTCCTGCTGACGTGCAACTTCTCCCTGAGACTGCGCAGCTCGTTCCTGCTGGCGCGCAACTTCTCCTTGAGACTCTTGTCTTTCTCCGCACTGCGGCGAAGTTCCTCAATTAGACAACGACTCTTTTCGGCGCTGATTTCCATCTCGACCATCCGTTCGCGGGCGTGACTGTCGACATGGTCGAGCAGAACGCGCAGCACGTCGGCTGCCGCAGACGCTTCCGGCTGCGGTCGGCGACTCCGATGCAAGGCCACCTCAAAAGCCTCGGCATACAGAGACTTCAGGTCCAGACGGAGAAACGACTCGAAGTCTTTGCGCGCCAATGCACCCAGGCGACGCCGCTCGTCCGGATCGGCGAGAAGCCTGCAGACCTCGGCCGCGGCGGCGTCGACGTCGCCCTGGGGAACGGTGCAGTAGCCGGTTCCGGGGCGGGTGGTGTCGAGGTAGTCCATCCGGTAGCCGACCGTAGGCAGGGCGGCCATCTTCGCCTCCACAAGGGAATGCATGAATCCCTCGTAGGTCGTAGTGACGAGATAGACGTCCGCCTCGCGTAGATATGGAGCCACGTCGTTCACAAAGCCCGGCATCACGACATGCTCCGCCAGCCCCGGACGCTCCGCTAGGTACTTCTCGACGCGGACGCGCATGGAACCGTCGCCAAGCATCGTAAGCATGGCGTCAGGAAAACGCTCAAGAACCTTCTCAAGTATCTGCAGCGCGTGCAATGGCCGCTTTCCCGGCACAATGCGCCCCGACCACAGGAGCTTGTGCCCGTCTCCATGAACGGGAACGCCGTCGAACAAGTCCGGGTCGGCGTACGGAATGTGCACTGCAGGCACCCCCATCAGCTCGAAAAAGGTCTTGTCCATGCTTGACAGCGTAATGAAGCACGCCACGTGCCTTGCTATTCCTTCGAGATGCTCAAGCACGTGCCCATCCCATCGACTCTCCATGTTGAGCGCACTGAAGCAGCTGTGCCACTGGAAGACTGCCGGAATGCCCATCTCCTCGATGAGACGCAGGTCGGCTACGGCATACTTCGCGTAGTATTCATGGTGAACAACCAGGTCGCACCGCGTCTCGGACATGGCCGAGCGCAGCTTCAAGGCCCTTGTCGGGATGGGGGCGTCGCCCATGCCGGCGTCTCCGATCACGACATGCCGGAACGGAACTCCCAGCTCAAAGTCGGTTTCCATTCGCGGTTCGCGCGTGAACACGACAAGTTCATGTCCCATGGCGTGCTGCACGGCGAGTATCGACGCCATCCCGCGTTGCATCCCGCCACCGCCAAACGATTTGTATATGTGCCCTATGACCATTTTGCGTATTGTACCAAAATTCCCCGCGGTCACGCTCCGGCACCATGCAGTTTCCTGGCGGGGCTGGACTTCATGCGCTACAGCCCGTAGTCGAACATGACGGCGCGGCCGGTCTTCGAGCCCTTCATCTTGTCGACGTTGAAGGAGCTAGGATTGACCATCTGTATCACGATGTCGGGCTTCGTCTGCCGCACGTAGTCTGCCAGGGAGAAGCGTTTCGCCGTCCGCCGCGGATCGACGACGTCAAGCCTTCCGACGGCCACCGAAAGGAACGCCTCCACCGGCCGTGCGAAGCTGTCGCCTATCAGCAGCACGCGCTTGCGAAGCGGGGCGGAGGGGTTCTCGTGGACGACCTGCGGATATATCCCGCCCACGTAGAGCGCCGAGTAGGCGTCCGTCACGAACGACGACGACGACGAAAGCGCCTCGTCGGCCCTGCGCATGTTCGTCTCCTCGAACGTTCCGACAAGGTCGACGCCCTTCGACGGCACGACTATGGACATCCGCGTATCGAACTTCGGACGCAGCACCGTCAGGTCGTCCAGCCCGGAGAAGAGCGATCCGGTGCGGCGGCCGAGGCTGCCGAGGAAGCACGACGGATGCACCTCGCGCGTCCACGACTCCGGCGAAAGCAGCTCCGCAGCGCGGCGGGCGTCGGCCTCCGGCGCGGCGCATCTCGCCGCTATCTCCGCCGCGAGCCGTCCGGCCGCACGGAACGCCGCGTCGTTGCGCCAGTGGTGGTCGGTGCGGTAGAAGTTGCGCGCCACGTCGTCCGGCGTGGCGGCGAACTCCCCGCACATGTCCACGATTTCGACGCCCGCCTCCCTGAAGGACCTGAGCATCTTGCGGATGTTTCCGTTTGACCGCTCCTCGACGCCTGCGGGAAGCATGCGGTCGCGGACGTCGAGCTTGCGCGGCAGCTGCACGTACAGGAACCTGGCCCCGTGCCTGGCGCAGAAATCGGCGAACTGGCGCATCTTCTTCGCGGCCTTCTTGGTCCTCACGGGCCTGGCGTTCGGCTGCAGAAGGATGTCGTGGGGCTCGGTCTTTACGACTCCGTTGCAGAAGTGCTGGCCGATTAGGCGGAGGAAGAGCCCGTTGAGATCGACGAACGACAGTCTCTGGGGGAACTCGGACTCCATCGCGCCACGCGCTTTCTTGATGCGCTCCGCGACGGCGGGCCTGCGCTTCGCGCCCCTGGCTTTCTCCCCGAAGGCGTCGCAGAACGTGGCGACCGTGGGGACGGCGATTGACGCGCAGAGCGCGATGAAAACGCCTGCCGCTACCAGTCTTGCGATGTCAGCCCTTGCCATGTCAGAAGTTGAAGTAGATGAACGGGTTGTAGGCGGAGACGACGAGATACGAGACCCCGCAGAGGAACAGCGCAAGCTGCACGACTCCGTCGAGCGCCGCGGCCGTCGCCGAACCGTCGAAGCGCAGGCGCAGATTGCGCACGAGCGGCGTGGAAAGGAGAACGCCGAACGCAAGGACGACAGCGATCTCGCCGAGCTGGTGCGCGGCAAGCCCCGGCACGGAGCCGTCCCCGCCGCCGAACATCGCCCTCAGGTAGCCGCCGGCGGACGGAAGGTCCGTCGCCCGGAACAGCACCCACCCGAGGACGACCGCGACCAAGGTGAACGGCTGGTAGACGGCGCGCAGCAGCGGACTTGCGTCGATTCGCCGCGGAAGGTCCGTCAGCTTCTCGGCCGTTATCAGCACTCCGTACAGCGCGCCCCACAGGATAAAAGTCCAGTTGGCGCCGTGCCAGACGCCCGTCAAGGTCCAGACGACGGCAAGGTTGAAGACGAGTCGCGCCCTGCCTACGCGCGAGCCGCCGAGAGGAAAGTACACGTAGTCGCGGAACCAGCTGCCGAGCGACATGTGCCAGCGCCGCCAGAACTCGGTGACAGACTTCGATATGTACGGATAGTCGAAGTTCTCCAGGAAACGGAAGCCGAACACGAGACCGAGGCCTATCGCCATGTCGGAGTAGCCGCTGAAGTCGAAGAATATCTGGAGCGTGTAGCATATCGCTCCAAGCCATGCCATGCCGCAGTCCGGGTCGGGCATTCCGAACGCCCTGTCGGCGACGACCGCGAAGATGTTCGCCAGGAGCATCTTCTTGTTGAAGCCGTACAGGAAGCGCACGATGCCGCGGCTGAACATGTCCAGCGTGGTGCGGCGGTGCTCGATCTGCTCGCAGACCGTCGAGTACCGCACGATGGGGCCTGCGATCAGCTGCGGAAAGAGCGCGATGTAGAGCGCGAGCTTGAGCGGGTTGCGCTGCACCTTCACGTTGCCGCGCGCGACGTCCACGACATAGCTGAGCGCCTGGAACGTGAAGAATGAAATTCCGATTGGCAGTATGAAGCTCGTCTGGGGGATGGCGCCCTGCAGGGACGGGAACCAGCCGCGCAGGGTGGCCGTGACGAAATTGGCGTACTTCCAGAGGCCGATGACGGCGAGGTTCCCGGCAACGGCTGCAGCAAGAGCCGCCCTTGCTGCGGCGTGTCGGCTGCGGACGGCGTCGACCAGAAGCGCCGCGAGGTAGTTGAAGGCTATGGAACCGAGCATTACGAACACGAACGTCGGCTCGCCCCATGCGTAGAAGAGGAGGCTTGCGGCAAGCAGCCAGACGTTCTTCAGGTACCACCGGAACGGAAGCAGAAAGTATCCCGCCAGCGTAATCGGCAGGAACAGGAACAGAAACTCTATCGACGTAAAGAGCATTTGCCGTTTTTTCGTGTGTCAAAAAAGTAGACTTTTTTTGCCATGTGGCGTTCGGCTTCGTAGGCTTCCTCTTTTGGTGCGTATTATACCAAATTTCTTGCCATGCTGGACGAGCTGGGCGACGTATTCGCGGAAGAGAGAAAACGGCGCCGCGTTTCGCGTTTCGCGGGGACAGACCCTAGATTTTCACACCCTTGGCAACCCACTTCTTGAACGTCCCGCGTGACACGGCCAGGCTTTTGGCTGCCGCCCTAGTTGAGATGCGTCCTGCCCGCCACTCGTTGGCGACAGCATCAAATTCCTCGGGCTTCCTTTTGCATGGCGCTCCGAATTTAACCCCTCTTTTGCGAGCGGCTTCGATGCCTTCTCGCTGACGCTCTTTGATCATGTTCCGTTCCATCTCTGCCACATACGATATCAAGCGAAGCACGATGTCGAATATAAGTTGTCCGGAAAGGCCTTGAATGTTCAAGTCGTTGACTATTGGCATCGAAAGCACCACGATTTCCACTCCCAAGCTTCGCGTTAGCCTGGTCCATTCATCAAGGATGTTGCTGTAACTTCGTCCAAGCCGGTCTATGCTGTGCAGAACCAACACATCGCCATGCTTGAGCTTGCCATTTAGACTTTTCCAGGCAGGCCGGTTGAAGCTCGCTCCAGACTGGTAGTCAATGAAGATGTGATCACCACACACTCCATATGCCTTCATTGCGTCAATCTGGCGATCGGCATTTTGGTCTCTGGATGAAACCCTTGCGTATCCATAAACTGTTCTGCCCATTTTTTAGTCTCCCTAGTGCTGTTGATACAACGCATAGTATGGCAAAGAACGTCTGCCTTGGCGCCACCCGCTGGTGAAAGACGGGCAGATTCCATGCAAGAATAAGGCGAAGCTGAGGAACTACGACATACTTCCATCGATTTCGCTTCTCGCCTGCTTCGTTGGGATGATCGTGTACTTCCGCCGCGAAATGAAAAACGCCGCTACCGGGGAAACCATGCTGAGGCTGGTGCCTATGTTCTATGTTTTCGGGATATTCTGCATGATAGCGATTGCGGAATCGAACATCCGGTACGGGGTCATCGCCCTGTTGATGCTTCCAGTCTACGCATTCCCCGCGCCGCTGGACGAAACCACCGCGAGCCGGCTCTCCACGTCGCAGACGTCGGCGAAGGCGCCGTCGGAGTAGGCTTTTTCAAATGCGTAAACCCTGATCTCAACGTCGTCCTCTGTTCCCCGAATATGGTATAATGTGCGGCATGGAAGCGGAGCGCATTATAAGAGTCCCGACGACGGGGGTGTTCGACTTCGAATCGCTCATCACGAACGAAAAGGCCAAGTACGTCGACAAGACGGACTTGCTGTATCAGCTTTGCGACGACGCAGACCAGCAGTTGTTCATCTCGCGCCCGCGCAGATTCGGCAAGTCGCTCATGCTCTCGACCCTTAAGGCGATGTTCGAGGGTCGGCGCGACCTCTTCAGGGGGCTCGCCATTGACAAGCTGCCGTGGGAGGGATGGGAGCATCCGACTCCGGTGTACAGCTTCACGATGGCCAGCGCGACCGGGGCGACATACGAGCTGTTCCTGGAACAGCTGGCGAAACTCGTGCGCGGACTGTGCGCGGAGGCCGGCGTTCCGTACAGCGGACAGGAATACGCCCCTGGCCAGTTCGAGGACTTCCTCAAGGCTGCGGCGGCAAAGTCACCTACAAAGAAGATCGTCGTCCTGATAGACGAGTACGACGAGCCCGTCGCCAAGTTCCTTGACGACATCGCGTCGCTCAACAAGGTGCGCTCCGTCCTCCACGACTTCTACGAGAAGCTGAAGAACAACTCCGGCTCCATTCGGTTCCTCCTGATGACGGGCGTCACGAAGCTGACGAAGCTCTCGGTGTTTTCCGGCATGAACCACCTGAAGGACCGTTCGATGGACAGGCGGTTCGCGACGCTCCTCGGCTACACGCCGGACGAACTGGACGGCGCTCTCCGCGAGAACGTGGAGGCGCTTGGTTCGCGGAACGGCATGGATTTCGCGGAGGCGAAGGCCGAGATTCTCTCGTGGTACGACGGCTACAGGTTCTCGCCGGATTCTGATGAGCGAGTCTGCAACCCGGTGTCGCTCGGCAATGCTCTGGAAGCCGGAAAGCTGAAGGGCTACTGGGAGACGACCGGCAGGGCTACGCTCATCATCAACCGAATCGAGAGGGCGGGCAAGTTGCCCGAAGACCTCGAAAACGTGCCGGCGGACGCGTTCACGCTCGACGTCTGCGACGCGGAGACTCTCCCGATGGAGTCGCTGCTCTACCAGGGCGGATATCTGACCATCAAGGATGTCATCTGCGGCGACCCGAGGAAAGAGGAGACCGACAGATACATCCTTGCACCTCCGAACCACGAGGTGCGTGAGGCCCTGAAGCGTGGCTACCTCTCGCAGGTTATGGGGCTGAAGGTCAATTCGTTCAACACGCTCGTCGACCGCGCGAAGCGCCAGATCGCCTCCGGCGACTGGAAGGGGTACCTGTACGAGTCGCTTTACGGACTCTACGCCTCGGTTCCGCCTGACTGGCACATTAGGGACGAGGCGGAGGCGAAGCGGTATTTCCAGCTGTTCTCGTCCATGACGGGAGCCAACCCCCAACCTGAGGTGGCGTCCATGCTAGGTTATGCCGACGCAGTGATCGAGACGCAGGCAAACGTATTCGTATTCGAGTTCAAGTACCGCAGGAGCGCGAAAGCGGCGATCCGGCAGATCCGCGACCGGGGCTACGCCGACAAGTGGATCGGCGGCGAGCGTCCCGTGACGCTGATCGGCATAAACTTCAACCCGAAGAAGCGCAACATCGACATCCCCGCCGTCGAGCCGGCGTGACGCACCTTCGGTTCCGCGCTGCCCGCCGAACAAGTAATGGGCTATTCCTTCGCCGCCTCAAGAATTGCCTCGTAGACGCGCTTGCAGTTGTTCTTGTCCGTGAACGCGAAGAAGTCGTCGACGCGCTTCACGTACTCCGGCTTCATTTTGCAGTCGCCCTCAAGGTAGCCGCGCAGCCTTGAGACGAGCCCCCTCAGGTCCGTCTCGACGTCGCCGAATGCGTCGCGGTCGTAGTCGAAGTAGCCCTTGTCGCAGTGTTCGGAGAAGAACTCGTCCTTGTCGAACTGGAAGTACAGGATCGGCTTCTTCAGGTAGGCGAAGTCGAAGGCGACGGACGAGTAGTCCGTGACAAGCACGTCCGACTGCGCGAAGATGTCGCGGTAGCGCATTTCAAGCGGCAAGATGCGCACATGCGGGCCGATCTCGAGCGCCTCCAGCGAGTCGAGCATGTTCGGGTGCATCATAAGCTGCAGCGTGTAGCCGGTCTTCTCGCAAAGCTCCTTCAGCTCGCGGTCGGAGAACAGCTCCCGGTAGACGCGGAAGAAGGGACTGTCGGCGAAGGCGTCCGTCACCTTGTGCACGTACGCGCCCTTGCGCGTGACGAGGTAGTTGCGCCAAGTCGGCATGAAGGTGACGCAGCGTCTTTCGTCGTGGTAGAGCCTGTCGTACCGCGGCAGGCCGCATAGCTTCACCTCGCGCGTCGTGTACCCGTAGTTCCCGGAAAGTATCGACTCGCACTCGCGAGGCGCGCCGGAGAGCAGAATGCGCGCGTTCACCTGCGCGCGGCCGACGGCGTTCGACATGTCGCAGATGCTGATGCCATGACGCAGGAAGACGAACTTCGGACGGTTCACCAGGTCCTTCGCGTACTCGATCACCTTGCGGGAGAACGGCATGCGCTGCGCCTGCGTGCGGTAGGCGGATATCAGGAAGTCCGCCAGCACGAAGTCCACCTTGTAGCGCCAGCCGAGGATGGGATGCACCTCGCCCACCTTCTCCAGGTCGCGCCGCTCCTCGTCAGAGCCCGAGACCGTGAACACGAAGCGCGGCGACTCGGGCGTCTGCGGCAGGGAGCAGACGTACTCGAACAGCGCCCTCGCGTTGTCGTCGGCCTTGTTGACGCGGTCGGCGAAGAGCCACAGCGGACGCTTCTTGCGCGGTGCGCAGACGGCGTACACCACACGGAGGAAGAGCGCCTTCCACGCGGCCGGCGAGAGCTTCTTGAGCAGATTCACCCAGAGCAGCGCTTCGCACGCGAAGACGCGACCCCGCGTCTCCGGCCGAAGAAGAAGGTCTTCCTTCGAGAATGTCAGTATCCATCCGCTTTCGCGGCAGTAGCAGAACCGCAGCTGGTTCGTCAGAGGGGAGAACCAGCCGTGCAGGACGGCATGCCATGCAAACTTCTCCCCTCCGCGCATCAGCCGTATCCTGTTCTCGCAGCCCGGCTCCACGGGTACGCCGCACACGAAGCGGATGCCCTTCGCAGGAAGCTTTGTGCGCTTGCTCTTGACCGTCTCGGACACTTCGTACAGGGCTTTGACGGGAAAGACGTCCTCCTTCTCGCCGGCGATCCGGCGGAACGCCCATTCAGACGGCACGTACGGCTCGGCCTCGTCTGTGTAGTAGAACGTGCCCGAGAATTCAATCTTCCCGCCGTCCTCGTGGATTGAATCGATCAGAATGCTTCGTTTGCCCTTGATGACAGTCATGTGCTCATGCCCTTTCAAATGACGAGCGCTCCGGCAGGATCGCCGCGAACGCGGCGTCGATTTCCGTGCGCATCGACTCGAACGCGTCCGCATCTATCTGAGCGGCGTCGTTCCAGCAGACCATCTTGTGGCGGCCCGAGGCGATGTCGGCCGCGGCCTCGCGGGCCTTCCCGGCGCCTTCGTACATCGACCCGGCCTTCGGGCTGCGCGGGGCGAACGTGCCGGTGCAGTACTGCCAGTACTGCATTATCCACTGGTTCACGTCGCGGTCGTCGCGGAACCTGTGCGCGCAGGCGCGCTTCAGCACGTCCGGAACCCGCGCCCATACCTCCGCGAACGTGGACTTCAGGTACGATACCGGCAGATGGTGCACGTAGAAGCCGGTGAACAGTCCGTATGGCAGCTGCGTCAGCGTGCGCACCAGCGCCGTACCGTAGCGCGGCGAGAACCACTTCATTGGATTCGCCCGGATCACGTCCCGCTTGCGGAACTGCTCGTTTATGACGTACAGCGCATTTATCTCCGCGCGCACTCCGTTGTCCTTCAGGTAGATCGGGCTTATGATCGCCGCGTCGCAGGGAAGTCCGCCGCAGAAGAAGTCCGCGGGCTTCGTGGACGCCGTGAGGAAGGTGTCGTCGTTGAAGTACACGAACCGCTCGGCGAGGCCGGGGATGCGGTGCAGGTTCAGGTCGATGCATCTGGAGCTGAACGTGGGCAGGTACTCCGCGGGGATGAAGTCGCCGTGGTTTACGACATGCAGCTTCGGATGGCCGGCGGCGAGCCAGCCCGGCAGGTGCCCCCACGTGACGAAATGCACCTTGTTCACCCACGGCGCGAACTTCTCCACCCCGCGGAACCAGTACTTGAGGAACCCCCAGTCGCGGTAGCGCTGCGCGCCGTCCAGCCACCTTGCCCTGGCCGCGTCGGACATCTCGGCGGCGTGGCGCTCCTTCTCGGCCAGCCAGGCCGGGTCGCCGCCGTCCACCCAGGGAACCACGAAGTCGATCGTCTCGCTGACTCCGCCCACCTAGCGACTCCCCCTTCTTCGAGGACGCTTCGCCGCCGGCGCCGCATCACCTTCGCCAAACATCTCCCTGACGATCCGCTCGCTTTCCAGTTGCCTTATGCAGAACGGCGTCTCCGTCATCTTGCCCGTCTGCGAGACCGCCATGGCCGTGCACCCGGCCTTGCAGCGCCCGGACATCGGACACTTCGCGCATTTCCCCGTAAGCCTCTCCGACTTGTGCCGGAAGCGCGGGAAGGAGCCGGGGTCGTTCCATATCTCTGTGAGCGGACGCTTTCTGAGGTTCGCCTCGACGTACTCGCTGCCGAGCGACAGACATGGCAGCACGTCGCCGTTCGCGCGGACTCCGACCACGCGCCGCCCCGCCGGGCAGCCGTCCCACCGCTGGCAGAGGAACCTCAGCTTCGGCGTCAGCGGAAAGTAGCCGAAGTCGTCCATCACGAGTATCTTAAGCTCGCCGTAGCGGTCGTAGAGCCAGTGCGTGGCCTTTTCGACGAATGTCGCGTACTGCTCGCGGGTCATGAGCAGCTCGTCGGGGAAGCGCTCGCCGCCCTTGTGCGCCATCTGCACCTGCCAGACGATGTCCGTGCCCTTGAACATCCCGGCGAACGCGTCGAAGTCGCCGATGTTCTTCGAGTTGAACGTCGTTATCGCGCTCACCTGGCGGAATCCGTCGGACACCAGCTCGTCCAGCAGCGCGCGGCACTTCGCGAAGCCGTCGACGCCGCGCGCGGCGCGGTAGCTTTCAGGCGACGCGCCGTCGATGCTGACGCAGACCGTCTGCGGGTCGAGGGCCCTGAACCGCCTGCGGACCTCCGGCGTAACGAGAAGCCCGTTCGTTATCAGCTGAAGCTCCATGCCGGCGGCCTTCACCTCGCCGGCTATGTCGTACCAGTCGGGACGCAGCAGGAACTCCCCGCCGAGCATCGTGAAGTCGCGGCATCCAAGCGCCGCCAGGTCGCGCACGACGCCCTTCATCTCTGCAAGGGACATCTCGCACGGACGCGCCCTGCCGGAAGCCGACGCGCAGCACGGACACCGCAGGTTGCAGCGGTTCGTGACCTCCACAACCGCCGCGCGCAGCTCGGGCGGACGCGACTTCATTGAAGCCGTTCGGGCGGAAGGACTGTCATTTCCGCGCGCCTGGACGACGCCTTCTCCAGCGACACCACCGGAGGCCCGCCGTACTTCGTGAGGACGGGCGAGGGAGGCCCTCCGTAAAGAGTGTAGAGGAAGGACACGATCTGCACCGTCGCCTTCGCCGTCGTCCCGTTGTACGTGGCGGACACGACGACGGTTCCCTCCTTCTTCGCCGTCAGCTTGCCGCTGCGCGTCAGCTTCGCGCAGTCTGCCCCGGAGACGATGCGCCACTCGCAGTCCGACCTCTTCAGGCCCTGGCCCTTGTTCCCGCTGACGGTGAACTTCCAGACGCCTCCGACTTCCATGACGCCGGACGGCCCGATCTTGAGGATCTGCTTGGCGTAGCCGCTGTCCGACTTCGCCGCGTCCTTCTTGCCCTGGCCCGCCTCCACGTACGGCACGATCCAGTAGTAGTACTTCTTGCGCGGACGCCGCGCCGGCTGAAGGTCCTTGTAGGTCGTTCCCGTGACCGTGGCTATCACCTTGGACTTGCCGAAATTTCTGGACGTCGCGCGGCGGACCTTGTAGAACGCGGCCCCGTCGACGCTCTTCCACGTCAGGCGCACGTACCCGGAGTAATTTCCGTCGGACGCCTTCGGCCGTGGGACGACCAGCTGGCGGGCGTCGATCGGCGGCCCGGCGTAGAGCATCTGCGGCACCTCCGCCGCCTGGAGGTCGCACAGGACCCCGGCCAGCAGAAGCGCGCCCCCGCAGGCGGCGGCGCGGAGCGCGTGGAACTTCGGCCATGCCGGAAGCGTCTGCGCCGTCGGCGACTTGGAAAGCTCGTCGTCAATGCGCATGAACGATTCGTCGTCGCCGAGCAGATGAAGGCACGTGCCAAGCATCAGCTTGGCCTCCTCGTCGCCCGGCGAAATCGCAAGCCTGGCACGGAGCCGCTCGGCCGCCGCGGCGAAATCGCCGGCGTTCATGAGCCTTCTAACGGTTTTCATCTTTGTCTGCCCTCCTCTCTCCCGAAGATATCAGCCGATCCGGACGCGGCGACCGTCGATCTCGTAGGCGCCCGACGCGATGATCCGCAGAGCCTCGGGGTAGGCGATGTGCTCCTGGACCTGGATGCGCGCGTGCAGCGTCTCGGGGGTGTCGTCCTCCATGACCGGCACCGCGCGCTGCACAAGTATCGGCCCGGTGTCGGTTCCGGCATCCACGAAGTGTACCGTGACCCCCGCCACCTTGCAGCCGTAGTCGAGGGCCTGCGCCCAGCTGTGCACGCCCGGGAACGCCGGCAGCAGGGCGGGGTGGATGTTGACCACCCTGTTCGGAAAAGCCGCGAGGAGCCCGGGCTTCACGATGCGCATGAAGCCCGCAAGCACCACGGTGTCCACGCCCGCCTCGCGGAGGAGCCGGATGCACTCGTCCTCCGCCGCGCCCTCGAGCTTCGTCTTCCATGGAGAGCAGTCGAGGAACCGGCACGGGATCGAGTGGCGCCTCGCGCGGTCGAGGATCTTCGCGTCCGGGACGTCCGCCAGGACGAGCCGAACCTCCGCGTCGAGCGTACTCGCCGCGATCGCGTCCACGATCGACTGCATGTTCGAGCCCGCGCCCGAACCCAACACGCCGAGCTTCAGCGTCGCCATGGCTCAGAGCCCCTTCACGATGAAGGAAAGCCTGTACGTCCCCGCGCCAGGCATGAACTCGCCGTGCGGCCTCGCGCCCCAGCTGTCGTCGCCGCCGACGCCCATCTGCACGGCGTCGATGTTGACCGTGAGCTCGTCGGCCTCCGAAAGCTCCCACTGGTGGGCCTTGCCCTCAAGCATCGTCTGCGGATACGGCCACACGTTGAAGCCGAATGGCGCGCTGACGGCCGTGACCGTGACGCCGCCGACGGTCATGGAGCGGCAGTCCATGCGGTAGCCCTGCTCGCCCGGCTCGATGTAGTTGTCGGGGTTGAGGCGGTCGGCGGGGTACGCTATCGTGCCGGTGGCGGGGTCGGCCAGGCCGGAGACGAGGCCGACGGACGCCTTGTACGCGCCGAACATGGCCGAGTCGTGGCGGTCGGAGTAGTTCTCCCACGGGCCGCGCCCGAGCCACGAGACCTCCGCGGCCTTGGGCGCGGTGAACGAAAGGCCCACGCGCGGGATGGGCGGCAGCCCCGCCGGCACGACGAGCGTCCAGTCAACTAGCACCGCGCCGTCGGCGAGCGCCGACGTCCTGAGGTCGCTCTTCACGCCGTCCGGCAGCTTCTGGCTGTCGGTCGCGTCCTTCCACACCTTGCACACGGACGGCATGTTCCAGCCGCGGTCGTTGTCCGTCGGCGCGCGCCACAGGTTGATGCGCAGGCGCGACTTGAGCGGAGAGTCGCCGGTCGCGGCGGGCGCGGCGGCGGGCGCGAACGGCTTGGAGAATCCGTCCCAGGCGACGCTCGTGCGGCCGTCGAGGAACTGGAACGACACGGAGTCGCCGCTGAAGTCCTTGAGCGTGTACTCGCGCGACTGGCCTGGGCCTACGTCGCCCAGCTCCAGCCAGCCCTTGGAGGCCGGGGTGCCGTCGGCGGCCAGCGCCTGCCAGCGGCAGTCGAAGTCGTCGAGGGAGAGGTGGTCGTAGCCGTTGCGGATGCGCACCTTGCCCGACGCGAAGTCGAACGACTCGCAGAAGATGCTCTGGTAGGCGTGCTTGAGCTCGAACGCGCCCGGATGCGGGTTGCGCAGCGCGTCGAACAGCCCGTTGCAGTTGAAGTTGCCGTCGTTCGGCAGGTCGCCGAAGTCGCCGCCGTAGGCGAGCCACTTGCCGCGGGCGTCGGTCTTCCACAGCGCCTGGTCGACGAAGTCCCAGACGAAGCCGCCCTGGAAGGAGGGATAGCGCTTCACGAGGTCCATGTAGTCGCGCACGCTGCCGTTGGAGTTGCCCATCGCGTGCGTGTACTCGCAGAGGATGAACGGCTTCTCGGCCCCGGCCTTCATCCTGCGCTCTACGTCCTTCGCCCTCGCGTACATCCTGCTGCCGACGTCGACGTGGTCGGTGCCGTCGGCGCGCTCGTAGTGCACTGGGCGTGTCTTGTCGATCTCCTTGATCGCCTTGTAGGCCGCCTCGAAGTTCGGCCCGTCGCCGGCCTCGTTGCCCATCGACCACATCACGATGGACGGGTGGTTGCGCAGCGTCTGCACCATGCGCACGTTGCGCTCGACGTGGCTCTGCATGTAGTCGGGCCGCTTGGCGAGCGACTGCTCCCCGTAGCCGTAGCCGTGCGACTCGACGTTGGCCTCGCAGATGACCATCACGCCGTCGCGGTCGCAGAGGTCGTACCATTCCGGGACGTCCGGATAGTGGCACGTGCGCACGGCGTTGATGTTGAATGTCTTCATGAGCGCGATGTCCTTCGCCATGCCCTCGCGCGTCACGGTGTAGCCGGTGGCCGGCTCGATCTCGTGGCGGTTCGCGCCCTTGAAGACCACGCGCTTGCCGTTCATGTACAGTACGCCGTCGCGGATCTCGAGCCTGCGGAAGCCGAAGGTGACCGCGCGGTAGTCCACGCCGCCGAAGACCCACCAACACTTGTTGGTCGCGAAGGGCATCCAGCCCCACTTGTTCTCGATCGGGGTCATGTAGAGGTACGGCATCTCGGGGTTCCAGAGCTTGACGCCGGGGACGTCGCGGATCTTGAGGGCGTTGCCCTTCTCGTCGCGCACCGTGAACTTGCCGTTCTTCATGTCGTCGGAGAGCCACGTCTCCACGAAGAGGTCGTACGGGGCCTTCTTGCTCTCGGATATGAGGTACACGTCGCGGAAGATGCCCGATAGCCGCCAGAAGTCCTGGTCCTCGAGGTATGTGCCGTCGCAGTGCTTGTAGACCTCGACCTCGAGCTCGTTGCTCCCGAACCACTTCAGGTGCGGCGTGAGGTCGAACTCGGAGGGGAGGCGGCTGTCCTCGCCGTAGCCGACATCCTTGCCGTTCACGCGTACGCGGAACGCGGCTGACACGCCGTCGAAGTGGAGGATGGTGCGGCGGAACCACCAGCGCCAGGGGCGCTTGAAGGTGGTCGTGTAGAGGCCGACGGGGTTGCGGCAGGCGTACGACGTCCAGCTCTTGTCGTCCGGCGCCTTCGTCACGCGCGGCGCGTCCATGGCGATCGGGTAGCGGCTGTTGGTGTAGAGCGGCGGGTCGAAGTCGCCCTGGAGCTGCCAGCAGCCCGGCACCAGGAGAGACGCCGTCTTCTCCCAGTCCGGCACGGACGTGGCGCGCTTCCACTTGAAGTTCCACGTGCCTGCGAGCGAAATGACCCAGCGGGAATCGCCCTTCGGGCGGTCCATGCGGAGTATGTCGAAGGCGAGCTGCTCCGCCTCGCACGGGATCGATATCGCACGCGCGGGAAGGCGGTTGAGGGAGTTTACAGCGGGGTCCTCCCAGGGCTCAACGGCACGCGACGCGGCGCTTGCGGCAAGCGCCGCCAGGCAGACGGCATATTTGGCTTTCATGGCGCATAGTATACACGAAAAGAGTGTAAAGTGTAAAGTGGAAAGTGTAAAACGAGAAAAATGAGTGAAAAGCGGCTATGGCTTAAGAACCAGCCTGCAGGATTCGCGCAGGCCGCCCGAGGAGACCTCTATCGCGTTCTCGCCGGGGCGGAGCCGCACGCCGTCCCATATGACCGCCTTGCGGTCGTCCGGCGACTTCTCGCCAACCACGGCGCCGTTCACCCTGAGCGTCACGGGGCCCGCGTTGCAGAACGCGAACATCGAGTTCACCGCGTTGGTCGTCTGCGTGCGCCTCGCCCCGACGAGATGCAACATCGGCTCCGGGTTCCAGTTCGCCTTGTAGAAGAAGAACGCGTCCTTCGGCGTCTTGTGGTCGAACTCGACGAGCCCCTTCGTGTTGCACCCGGGGCGCCCCGGCTCCCGCTGCAGGTCCGCCCCGGAGTCGAACATCTGCCAGATGAACGAACCCCACACCCTGTCGCAGTCGCGGATGGCGCGGTAGTTCGAATAGTGGAAGAACGCCTGGTACTCCTCCGAGTCGTCGCGGTCCGCGTACGTCGTCTGCGCGAACGGGTCGGAGTGGCGCTTCACGCTCCCGCCAGCCCCGTACTCGCCGATCCCGACGCTCGCGAGGCGATTCGTCTCCATCAGCATCTCCAGCAGCCCCTCCATCATCGTGCCGTCACGGTCCAGGCTGCGCCAGTACCACGGGCGGAAGTCGTACCAGCCCGGGTAGACGTTGAACGCGCAGAAGTCCGGAACCTGGCTGAGCTCGCGCCGGCCGTACTGGTTCGACGCGCACACGACCTTCCGCGACGGATCCATCGCGTGCATCATGTCCCTCAGCTCCCTCAGGTAGACCTCTATGGTGCCGGGCTTGTGCTTAGAGCCGCTGTATATTTCGTTGAACAGCCCCCAGACGACTATGGAGGGGTGGTTGCGCCGCTGCGCGATCATCTCCCGCGCCTGCGCCAGCATGCTCTCGCGGAACGGCTCGGCGAACGTCACCTCGTTGACGAGGGCGGTCTCGCTCCATACCATGAGGCCCTCGCGGTCGCAGTCGTCCAGGAAGCCGCGGCTCTGCGGATAGTGCGAGGTGCGCACCGCGTCGCAGCCCATCGCCTTCATCATGCGCACGTCGTCCCGCTCGTCCTGGCGGGACACGGCCCAGCCCTTGCCCTCGCGGTCCTGGTGGCGGCAGGCGCCGCGGAACTTCCGCCGCCTGCCGTTCAGGTAGAAGCCCGTGTCGTCGAACCTGACCGTGCGGAAGCCGAACGGCACCACCACCTCGTCGACCGACCCCTTCTGCGCGACCTTCACCGTCGCCTCGTACATGTTCGGGCTCTCCGGCGACCACAGCTGCGGCGACGGGACGCTGAAGCGATGCGTCTCGTTCGTTCCGCCCAGGACGCTCACGTGCGACACAACCTCCCCCGTGTTCGCGTCGGCCTCAACCACCACGCCGTCCGCACCGTCCGTCACCAGGTCGATGCAGACGGGGTCGGTCTCCACGAACAAGACGTCGCGGTACACGCCCCCGTACATCGTGAAGTCGCCCACGATGGGCGGCACGCACTCGTCGAGCCTGTTGTCCGCCTCGATCTCCAGCACGTTTCCGGACGGCTTGAGGAAGTCCGTCACCTCGAAGCAGAACGCCGTGAACGCGCCGCGGTGCCGCCCGACCTCGCGTCCGTTCACGCGCACCGTCGCCTTGATCGAGACGCCCTCGCACTTCACGAACTGGCGCTTGCCTGGCGTCGGGTCTGGCAGTGCGCGCCGGTAGGTCGCCGCCTTGCGCACGTACGACGTGGCGCGGCACGACGTGAAGGTCCCCTTCGGGTTCTCGCCGCCGTCGGCGCCGTCCACGGCGTTCCACGTGTGCGGCACGGAGACTGGCTCGCCGTCAAGCGTCCAACCGCCGCCGGAAAGCGACGTGACCGTCCTGCCCGACTTCTCGATGCTGACGTTGCTGCTCGCCTCCACGATGAACGGCGGCTTCCCCAGCCCCCTGTAGAAGCCGTTCCTGACCACCCGGTTCCCGCGCCAGGCGAGGCCGTCGACCGAGAACGCGTACAGGAGCGGAACGTCGAACGTCTCGAACGTGTTGTCCTCGATGCGTATGTTCCCGTGGTAGCGGCGTCGCTGGGCCGCTATGTCGTGGACCTCCGGGCATATGGATATGACGCCGAAGCTGTGGCCGTGGCTGCCGTACGCGGTAAGGCAGTTGCGGAAGGCGTTGCCGCGTATCAGCACGTCGCTGCACGCGCCGGACTCGAACCAGTAGTGCGCGTCGCCCGCGAGAAGCACGGCGGTGCCGCTCACGCGGTCGAAGAGGTTCGACTCGACGAGGACCGGCTTCGGCGTCGTGAAGAGCGTGCCCCTCGCGCGGTTGAACCGCACGACGTTCCCGCGGAACGTGGCGGCGCACTGCCAGTCGGCGTTCTCCACGGCGTCGCCCGCGCCCACGCCGTCCGGCAGCGGGTCGCGGAGCGTCAGCGTCACCTCCTCGGCGCCGTGCCGCTCCACGGCGACGACCGTGGTCTCCGCGCCCGTCTCGAGCGTGTCGCCGTCGATGAAGCGCAGGCGCTCGCCGGGGGCGAACACCTCGAAACCCACCGCCTGCGGATGCATGTACCGGCAGCGTATGCGCGTCGACGAGACCACGTTCGTCACGAAGAGGCACGTCGAGTGCACGTTCATCGCGTCGTCCATCATGCCCTCGAACAGGCAGTTCTCGACGAGCGCCTCGCCCGCGACGTTCGAGAAGTGCGTGGCGTCGGCGTGGGCCGACGCGTAGCGGCCCGTGGCCGCCCTCGGGAACACGCCGGACCGGCGCGACTCCGCGCCGCCGGAGCCCCGCCAGGAGACGTTGCGGCTGCGCTGCGCCAGAAGCGCCATGCCGAGCGACGAATGCACGGCGACGTCCTCCAGCAGCGCGTCCTCGCAGCGGTACACCACGATCGCCGGGCACGGCCTGACGCCCGGCCTCAGCACGACCACGTCGCCGACCTTCGCGCCCCTCCCCCTCTTGGAGAAGTCGTACTTCAGCTCGAGCTCACCGGGCGCCAGTTCGCGGGCGTCCCCCCTGTAGAACACGTCGCCCGAGCGCTCCACGAGTTCGCGGGTCTCGCCGTCGAAGAGCTTCGCGTGCGTCGCCTCGAACTCCCAGTCCGCCCCGCGGAAGCGGATGCGGCCGTCGACTATCCTGTACGGGCTCTTCGCAGGGTCCACGCGCACGAGCGTCCCCTTCTCGGTAAAGCCGGTTATCCTGAACTCCGGCATGAACGGCACCGACGAGTCGATCGCGAAGCCGCGAAGAGTGACGTTGCGGCTGTCCATCAGGACAAACGGGATCGGCTTGCCGTCGAACACGAACAGCGCGCCCTCGGCCTCGACGACGACGTTGGTCGCCCCGACCACCGGGAACACCACGCGGTGCGACTCGCTCTGGTCGTGGTTCGATATGTAGAACTTCATGTCCACGCCGGCCGTCGCCGGAATCCGGTACTCGCCGGGCTCGAAGCGCACCGTCCCGCCGGTCCCGGCCAGTCTGGAGACGGCGGCACGGAAAGACGCCGACGGGTCGGCGTCGCCGACGCGGATCAGCGCGTCCTGCCTGGACCGCGGCGATCCGGGCTCTCCCCCCGTCGCCTGGACGGAGGCCGCCGCGGCCAGGACCGCGGCGAGAACTTTCGGAACAAGCCTCATAGCCCGGCTTTCCCCGCCGTGCCGACGAACGCAGAACGCACCGCCTCTGCGGGCAGGTCGGTCTCGTAGTAGGCGATGCCCGCGGCGTGCAGGGTGACGGGCGCTCCGCCAGGACCCAGCGCCAGCGTGAAGTCGCCCTCGCCGGAGGTGTGCCAGTAGGCGACGACCCGCCGTCCGCCGCGCTCGAACATGAACGCGCGCAGCCCGGACGCCGTCTCCGGCACGAGCATCTCGATCTCGTGGAGCTCGAACTCGCCCTTCTCGTTCAGGTAGAGGTGGTGCTGGCGGCTGGGCGACTTGAGAGCCTCCTTCTGGGCGGGCGTCAGCCAGTTCCTCTCCCGCACGTCCTCCCAGCGGCGGATGACTTCAAGCAGGTCCTCGCGCCGCGGGTGGCGCGCAATGACCGACGGATACATCTGGACGGTCACCGGGCAGTCCCACGCGGCCGCGCGGGACGTGCCGAACTCCCACATGTCGGGCTGCGTGCCGATGGTCGCCGTGCCGTCGCGGAGCTTGGTCCCGGGCAGGCTGACGCCCCACCAGCCGAAGTTCAGGCGGCTGAAGTCCGCCCGCATTAGCGGCGCCTCGTAAAGCGGCCAGCGGACGATCATCGCCTTGAACGTCTCCGGCGGGAACACGTCGAACGCGTTCGCGCCGCTCAGGTGGTGCCAGCCGAAGTGAGACTTCGCCGCGCCCTCAGTGAAGAGCGGCTTCTTGCGGAGCTTCCTCCACACGCGGTACTGCGCGTTGGCCACGTGGATTCCCTGCGGGACGCTCACGCCCTCCGAACCGTCGAAGTACATGAACTCAAAGCCGCAGTCGTACGCTTTGGCGATCTTTTCCGCGATCTCGTCCTGCAGGTCGGTGTCCTGGTTGATGTAGCAGCTCGTGCCGCCGAATTCGCAGACGTCGAGAATCCCGCCGATCTGCCCGCGCGGGTGCTCCACCACTGTGGTGCCGTGGATGCCGCGTTCGATTCCGGTGAACCTGTACGGCCGCTCGGTCGTGAAGCCCCTGTAGGAGATGAACTCGCCGCCGAACGCGAGTATGCGGCTGCGGTCGTTCGTAGGGCAGTTAGACGGATCCTCGAACACCAGCACGTCCTCCGCGCCCTTCCCGAGCGGCTTCGCCAGCGTGAAGTGCCTCTTCAGGTTGAGCCGCGGGTCGGCGACGGGACGAACGAGCGACGAGGAGTAGCCGGCGAAGGTGTGCAGCACGTGGAGGCCCGGCGTGACGCCCGCAGCCTTTATCTTGGCGAGCATCTCCCTCAGGGACTCGTAGCCGTTCGTGTACGCCGGGTGGAGGTCGTAGTCTCCTATGCAGCCGTAGCCCACGGAGCCCTTGGGTATCGCGAACACGCCGGTGAAGTAGAGCAGCATCATCCTGAAGCCGCCGCGGCGGACGATCTCCAGGTGGCTGTCGATGTTCTCCGGCGTCACGCTCCCCGACCAGTACATCGACCGATTGATCGCCGCAGACCTCCTGCTGGCGACGCCCAGCGGCAGCCCGAGGTCACGCTCGAACTCGTCGACGCAGTCGAGGTAGGCGCCGGTAGGCGCGGCGACGAGCGCGCACTTCGCGCCCCTCAGCTTCAGGTCGCGGCACGCGTCGGCAAAGAGCATCCGGCAGCCGCCGCGCCTCTCGGCGTCGATCCATGTGTACGGCTCGGCCCCGAGCACGGCGACGGCGGCGGAGTCGTCCCAGCAGACGTTCATCCACTCGCCGAACCTCTTCCGCTCGCGCACCGGCAGCTGGAGCATGCGCAGGCTCGCGACCGGCGGATATGTCATCGTGAGGTGGTTCGCCCCGGCCGCCCCGAGCCTGAAGTCCTTCAGCTCGAAGAGCACGTACCCGGGCCGCTCGCTGACCGCGATCTCCGCCTCGTAGGAAACGAGCTCGAAGCCGACGACCAGCCTGCTCCCCTCGCGGCGCACCCTGTTCGCCCTGTACGTGGTGCGCTTGTTCGGATGCACGAGCTTGATCTCGTTGTTGAACGGGCGGTCCTGCGTGACGGAGAAGAGCGGCAGCCCCTCGCCTGCGTCGAGAAGCTCCTCTCCCGTCTCCTTCACCACGAGCGACTTCGCCGCCGCGTCGTCGCCGACCGTCAGCTTGAAGCGCCCGCTCTCGAGCACGACGTCCCCGTGCGCGGCTGCAATCGCGGCCGCGGCGGCCAATGCGGAAAACACCTTCTTCATTTTGTCATTTCCCCCAGTTCGAGTTTAGAATCCCCTCCGTCGTCCCTTCGCCGGACATCCCCTGCCCGAACGTGTACTTCCGCGCAAGGTTCGGATGGCGGCTCCCGCCGGAATAGCGCTTGATCACGTCTACCTGCGCCGCGGCGGACGCGGGGTCGGAGGACGAGACCACCAGCCCCGTGGACTCCGTCAGCACCGGCAGCGGGTCCGACAGCACGCCCCTCGCGACCATCTTCGACGAGTCGTAGCCTGTCGGGCGCAGCACGTACCACACGCGCCCGTCGCGGCAGAACAGCCGGTCTTCGGCGCCAAGCTCCACGGGGAACGTCCACGAGCGGTTCGTGCCGTCCCTGACGGATAGCGACGGGTTCTTGACGGGGCCGGTGACGCGCAGCTCGAGGAACGCCCTCTCGCCCGGTCGCACCAGCACGGGCACCTTGCCGTCGAAGCCGTCTTCCGGCGCGTACCTGACTGGCGGCTCCGCCTCGTAGGCGAGGTGCCGCCTCTCGTCTGCGGAAAGCGACGCGAAGTCCTTCGTCGCGGCGAAGCGCGGTCCGAGCGCCGCGACCGTCACCTCCGCCCGCGCGTCGCCCGACGACGCCGTGCCGGAGTACGACACCGTGTTCTTCCCGGCGCGTAGCCTGGCCGTCTGCGCCGGCACCCGCTTCACGGGCACGCCCTTCTCGCTGTACTTGACCCACACGCCGCCGTCAAGCTCGGCGTAGTCTCCGGACTCCAGGTCGAACGGCATCTCGTGGCGGACGCCGTTGACCGTGACGGCGGTGCCGCTCGTCGCGATCCTCTCGATGGGCCTGCCGACGACCGCCGTGACCTCGACCGTCGCGGAGCCGCCGACTGGGACCTCGTTGACGAGAAAGCTGGCCGCCCACACGTGCTCGGTACGCAGGGCCGAGGCGACGTACTGCATGTTGTGGATGTTGGAATGCGGCCAGGCGAACTCCTCGATTCGCGCCGCGTCACGCTCGCGCAGCAGGACCTCTACGTAGCGCCAGCCCGTGAAGTCTATCTTCACGTAGTGGTCGGAGTATCCGCGCCCGTACTCCCTGCTGTTGCAGAGCTGCAGGCAGAGAGTCTCGCCCTTGCCGTCGCCCTTCACCCAGAACCCGAACGACTTCGAGTCCTTCGCGTTGAAGTACGGCATCTCCGTCGTCCACCCCCACTTCGCCCAGCTGCCGCGCAGCGTGCCGCCGCGGTTTGCCGCAGTCAGCACGAGCGTCCTGCCGTGCTCGGAGTCGCCGCGCGACAGCGACGCCTCCATCTTCGGCTCCGCCGCGGCCGAGACCTGCAGCTCCTGGTCCGGCGAGATCAGGACGACGCCCTCCTCGGAGCGCTTCGCGCAGTAGAGCGCCTCGACGCGGACCGCCGCCGGACAGTCCGCCTTCGCCTGCACCTCGAAC
Organism: Kiritimatiellia bacterium; assembly: GCA_017405115.1. The sequence continues at coordinate 26,764 of JAFRBA010000043.1, read as the reverse complement.
GTCTCGCTGCCGTCGCCGACCTTCGTGACGCGGCGCTTCGTCATGTCCACGCGCCGCGCCGTCCACCTGCCGTCCGCGCCCTGCCTGAGCCGTGCGTCCACGCCCTGCAGGTCGAAGAGCGCCAGCGCCTCCGGCGTGAAGGCGTGGGCGCGGCGGAACCTCTCGTACCAGCCGAGCAGCGTCAGCTGCGAGACGACGGCGAACGGCGTTATGCGCTGGCGGCGCAGGTCCACTCCCTGCAGCGACATCGCCGCGTCGTCCGCCGCGTTGCGCTTGGCGAAGTACTCCATCTCGTCGAGGAAGTGCCCGCGCGCGGTGCCGTCGGCCTGGCGCGGCTTCCACCAGCCCATCTGCGGCTCGAGGAGCGAACCCTTGCGGATGTTGTCCTTGTCGCGGGAGTGCTGGTCCTGGAAGAGCTTCGCGCCCCAGAGCGCGTGGTCCCACGCGCCGTAGCGCGAAACGTACCACCAGCAGTCGGGCGCCTGCGTGCACGAGCCCTCTATCAGCACGTCGCGGCCGAGCTTCTTCGCGAAGCCGAGGCGCAGAGCGTCGATCGTGTAGCGCCTGTTGGGCCCGGCGGCGGCGCCCTCGGATCCGTCGAAGTAGATCAGGTCCATGCTGCCGCACTTGAAGAGCTTCGCGATCTGGTCGCCCATCTCGTCGGCCAGCTTCGAGCCCGGCTCGGGGTAGAACGCGTCGTAGCGCTGGTGCAGGTAGCCGAGCCTCTCGCCCGCGGGGATCGTGCCGAGCTTCGTCGTCTTCCACGCGCCGCGCTTCACGCCGGTGAAGGCATAGGGCTTCTCGCGGCGGATGCCCTCGTACTGTATGAGCTCGCCCCCGTACCTGAACGTGTTGCCGTTCGTGCCGTACGCGTGGAAGGTGTCGTGGTTCTTCTCTGGCATCTCCTCCACGTACATCTCCGTGTCGTCCTCGCCGAGCGGACGCGACAGCGTGTGCCAGCAGGTCACGATCAGCTCCGGACGACAGACCGGCGTTATCCATGGGTCGCGCGGGTTGATACCCGCGGTGAGGGTGTGCAGGCCGACGCGCATTCCAGCGCCGTGGACCATGTCGGCGCAGCGCCTCACGTCGTCGTAGCCTTTCGGATACAGCACAGACGTCGGGAAGTAGTGCCCGCGCGAGCCGGCGTTGTGGAAGTGGATCGTGTCGAACCCGCCGCGCTCGGCAAGGTCGATCCAGTCATCCGACGACCCCGGCGACATCTCCGTGAAGAGGTACGAGCCTCTCGCGCGCGGGTTGCCGAGCGCCCACGGACCGGAGCACGAAGTGTGGAACACGTCGCCCTCCTTCGCCATCTTCCGCAGCGCGCCGACGAGCTTGCCGCGAGGGCCGGCCACGATCCCGCCCTTCGAGCCGACGAACCCGAACCGGCGCTCCACGTCGAGGAAGACGGACTCCTTGTTCCGCACGTGCATGCCGACCTCGGGGCGGTACGAGCGCAGCACCACTGCCGACGAGTCGTCCGAGAACCCGTTGAGGTGCCCGCTGACCCATTTGCGAGGCAGCGGATTGAGCCACGAGAGGTACAGGAGCTTCGCGTTCGCCACCGACATCTCCGCCACCTCGTACGTCCACCCGGGGCCGAACGACCGCGCCTTCATCGTCAGCGTGCCGTTCGTCGCGAACGTCCACCGGTACAGGTCGCCGCCGGCGTTCTCGAACTTGCTCGGGTACAGCAGCCTGTCGCCGACCGAGATGAACACGAAGCTCCCGGGCTTCACGAGCTCGCGACCCGTCTCCCTCTCGACGAGCGACTTCACCGCGCCGCTCCAGCCGAACGTCAGTATCGCCATGTCGTTCGTCCAGGCTACGTCTCCAAAAGCCGCCGCCGCGGCAAGCGCGGCGGCGCAGGCTGTGATCCTCTTCTTCATCGCCACTTTGACCTCTGCCTTCTTCTTCAGTCCACGAACACCGTGCCGAGGTCGAAGCCCGGGATCTCCGGCAGGACCACGACGCGCTCGCCGGGCAGGCTGCCCGGCTCCGACTTGAGCTCCACCGGCTTTGCCGCGCCGCTCATCCACGTGAACCGCGAGCCCCCCGGCCTGCGCAGGCGCACGGGCACCTTCGCCGCGCGCCCCAGCGTGCAGTTGAAGAACGTCGCCGCGACGAGGCGGCCTTCGGCCGAGACGCGCGGGTACACGACGAGCGGATGCGTCTTCACCAGCCGCACCGGCACCGTGCCCCCGGAGCGCTCGTCGAACATGTCGCGCATTGCCTCGAGCTCCGCCGTCGTCGGGTTGTTCTGGTGGCCCGTCCCGGACCACACGTCGGACGGTTCGTAGAACGCCTGGGGCTGCGCCTCCTCTACCGTAACCGGTATGCCGTAGAGCGCGAGCTTCAGGTCGCAGGGATGCTCGCGGCTGTAGCTGACGGCGAGCGAACGCGCAGCCGGGTCGGCCGGCCTGCGCAGGGCGCCGGGCAGGACGTTCTCGAAGCCCGCGGCCACCCGCCTCGCGACGCCGCCCATCCGCGTGCGGCGCGAAACGGACGATAGCCGTTCGAAGTACGGACGCCATGCAGCGCAGCCCGCCGCGAACTCGTCGAAGTACTCCATCGGCTCCTCGCGGGAACTGTCGAACCAGTACATCGTGACCGCGTCGCACCCCGCCGCAAGGGCGAGCGCGTCTTCTTTCATGCTGGCCTCCCACGTCTTGTTCAGCACCTGGTGGGTGTACGTGTCGTTCTCGTACGTGACCGTGGCGACCCAGTCGCCATAGGAACGGCAGCGTTCCGCCTCACGAGTGACGTGCTGGAGGCGTCGCACGAGGTCGCGCGGAGCGAGCACCTCCGTGTAGTAGCCCGAGCCGCATCGGACGCCCGTCGGATGCCTCCCGTGGCCCGAAAGCTCCCAGAGAGCTGGCCGCCTGTCAAGCCCCGAGTAGAAATGCGCCGAGCTGCACGTCTGCAGCGCAAGGAAGACGTCGGGGTTCGCCCTGTCGGCCCCGCGACGCGCCGCAGCGGCGAAACCGGCCAGCGAACGCGCGTTGAACGCGAACCATTCGCCGCGGATGGCGTCCACGGCGCCACACCCGAACAGCCGCCCCACAAGCTCCTCCCGCGTGACCGAGCGCCCGGTCTCCGCGTTGAAGGCGGCGATGCAGCGGCCGCAGAAGCAGGCGTCGGGCTTCCATATTCCGATGCGGAGGTCGTCGTCGAGCCAGATCGACGACGGTTTCCCGTCGCGGCAGACGCGCTCTATGTAGCGCTCCTCGGTCTCGAGCACGAACGGCGAGCGGGCGCAGTAGTCGCCGAGCCGCGCCCCGTCGCGCCCGACGGCATAGGCGTCCTCCGGGATCCGCAGCCGGTCTTCCGGGGCGAGGTTGCGGTCGACCCCGATGAGCGCGGAGCCGTGGCCCAGAGTGCAGCCCTGCTGGGTGCCGGGGCGAAAACCCGCCTCTGCGGAGCGACGCCCCATCCTGGCCATGCGGGCGATGTCGCGCGCGAGCTTGGCGTCCGAATAGTACGGGTTCTGGTACCCCGTCCAGTACTCGTCGCACGAGCCGGGATGGCGCAGGTTCGTCTCGATGATCTCGCCGAGCCGGTCCTCCTTGCACGCGAGCCGCAACGTCAGGAGCGGCATGTCGGCTACGGCCGGTGCGGCGGATCCGGCGACGGCCAGTGCCGCAAGCAGTGAGTGCATGCAGTTCATTGATGTCCTCCGGGAGTTACAGTTTACGGTATTCGCTGTCGTTGTCCGCCGCGCCGAAACGCTCCAGGCCGAGCTTGGCGACGTCCATGTCGAGGACGGGCAGAGGCTTCGCGGTCTTCCACCCGCCGCGCGTGAAGTCCGGCACGTCCACCGGCGCGCTCCTGCGGTTGACCGACTCCTCCGTGAGGCCGGCGAGGACGCTCCACGTAGCCGAGTCGTACACGTCGATGTCGAGCGGAAGGCCCGTGTGCAGGCAGTATATCCAGCGCGCGTCCATCATGAAGTCCATTCCGCCGTGGCCCTGGTTCTTCGCGTACGCGCCGAGCTTCTTCCACAGCTTCGAGCCGTACTTCTCGCGGACCTCCGCGACCTTCGCCTCGTCGAAGAACTTCGAGAAGTGGTCGGTTACCTTGTCGCAGAACGCGATGCGCAGGGGATACGTGCGCACTATGCCGCGGGAGCCCTGCAGCAGGTTCATGCGCGTGTAGACGCGCGGGGTGTCCTCGTTGTTCTGGAGCATGATCGTGTTGCCCATGGCCGTGCGGATGAGCGTCGTGTTCATGTCCGTCGTGAAGAACCTCTCGCGCCCGTAGACGCTGTCGGCGCCGAAGCGCCCTACGGCGTACTCCCTGAGGCCGGCGCCGCGGGCGGACATCGAGACGAGGTACTCGAAGCGATCGCCGCGGTTCACGTTCATCGCCTGCGCAAGCGGGCCGAGCCCGTGCGTCGGGTAGCCGTTGCCCGGCATCCGCGTGCGCGCGGCGTACTCGGCGCGGCGCCACGGGTCGTCCTTCTGCCCGTCGGCGGGGTAGCGCAGCGAGCGGCAGTCGTGTATGTAGCCCGCCTCGCCGTGCGTTATGTCGCCCAGCACGCCGCCGCGGGCCATGTTGAACATCAGCAGCTCGTCCTCCCCGTAGCAGCAGTTTTCGAGCATCATGCAGTGGCGGCGCGTCTTCTCGGCAAGCTCCACGAGCTCCCAGTTGCCCTCCAGCCCGGGCGTCAGCTCGACCTCGGTCATTACGTGGCAACCCGCGAGCATCGCCGCGCGGGCGACGCGGAGGTGCACTGCAATCGGCGTCGTGTTGTAGACGACGTCGCATAGCCCCGACTCGCAGAGCGCCCGGTAGCCGTCGGGGCCGGTGAACTCCTTCGCCTTCGGCCTGCCCTTCTCGACGAGGAGCGCCTGGCACTTGTCCAGCTGCGCCTGCACCGTGTCGCAGAGCGCCGTCACCTCCACGCAGCCGAACTGGCGGAAGCGCCTGACCCCGCCCGTGCCGCGGCCGCCGCAGCCTACTACGCCAACCCTGATCCTCTCCATCGGCGGGACGCGGAAGCCCGCCATCGAGCCGCCGCCGCCGAAGCCGAGCCTCGTGCCCGCGCATCCGCCCGCCGCGGCTGCGGCGCCCAGCAGCGCCGCGCCCCTGAGAAACTGCCTTCTGTCCTGTTCCAACTTCATGGAAACACTCCCTTTCTGTCGTTTCACCAGACGATGAGGTTGAATCCCTGCTTCAGAGATGTGAGCACAAGCGAGTCACCGACTCTCCTCAGCCCGGGGCTGTATTTCTGCGGTACGTCGGTCTCGAGCACGAGTGTCGGGACGTCGACATCGAGTTCCCCTGCCGACACCAGCGTGTACGGCCTGCCGGGCACGAACTTCGCGCCATCGGCAAGCGAGACGGACACGGTCGCACCGTCGGCGATCGTCAGAGATCCAGAGAAGGCGACGGAGTCGTGGTCGTCCTCGGCGCGCCATTCGAAGGACAGCGAATCGACGACCTTGGCAGACGCCACGCCGACGCCGCCCGAGCCCGCGAAGTTGGTGATGACCAGATTTGCGTGCGAGCCCGTCATGTCGAGGGACGCGCCGTCCGCGAGCGACAGCGACCTCACCGTCGTCGTCCATGCAGGAGTCCCCGAGCCAAACCACTTCTTCATTAGAACGGCCGAGACGAAGTTTCGCTCTGTGCTGGTAAGCTGCCTGCCGAAGGCCACCTGCTCGCCGATACAGATGCCTCCCGCGTGGATCATGTCCTGGTTGGCGAACGCACTTACCTTCTCTGCCGTCCAGCTGTCGTCGCGGAGGTTTACGCAGACTAGATGGTATCCGGCAGATGGCACCTTGTTCCTCCCCTCGTTAACAGTGCCGCCGTCGAGAAAGTACCAGCTGTTTCTCGCAACGGAAGATGACTTGGGCGACGACTGGCCGCTTGCAGCGCACAACGAGCCATCCGACCCGCGGGCAATACCTTCCGATGTGCTGACCTTCGAAAATATCGTCGCCCTCTTCGAGTCATGCGCGTCGGCGAAGATGCAGAACGCTGTGCGTATTCCGTTTGTGCAGTTCATCCTCATTGCTGCCGAGGTCGGGTCGATCGTGCCGCCAGACTCGCTGAACGCGCCGAAGTCAACGACCGTCCGCGTGACGCCAGTCCTTGTCTCGACTGTCTGGAGCGTCGGGTATGCCGGCGAAAGCGATGCGTCTATGCAGGCGTTCGCGGTCTTGCCGTTTCCGCGCGGGTCGCTCCAGGAGACGACATGCGTAACGCCGTTCACGGTGTCGTTCGTGACGAGGGTCGATAGGTCGGAGGCGTCGAAGCGGTACAGCGCGGCGGCATTCCAGTCGAACTCGCCTGGGATCGTCAGCGAGCCGCCGTTGACGGCGACATCGCCTGAAAGCGGCACTGCGGCATTTACGACGACGTCGCCCGAACCGTCCTTCTCGAGCGAGCCGTCGCCGCCGGATATGGAGGCGATAGTCAGCTGACCGTCCGTGCCGAGCCTGATGGGCTCTCCGGCGGCCACGGTCATGGAGGCGACCGTCTGGACCGTGTTTGCCGGGTGGTCTTTGTTCAGCCACTTCTTCATCAAGTACGCCTCGGTCTGGCGGCGCTCCGCCGGCGTCAGCTCGCGGTCGTAGTACAGGACTTCGCCGAGGATGACGCCGCCGCCGCCGTTGGTTCTGTCGCTCGCCATGTTCAGCACGTCTGCATTCTCGCTGCAGTTGAATCCTAGCACATGGTAACCTTCCCTCACAGTATGGTACGACGTCACCGTTTGCGTCCACGGGTCGGTAGGCGTTCCGTCAACCGTCCACATCGCGCCCGGTGTGTACTGCTGCGCGTAGTTGATGTTGAGAATCTGGTTTTGCGCATGGAGAAAGTCTGTCGACGAGCCGCCAATCCAGGGAGCGTTGTTGCTCGTGAACTTAGCCACCATGAACACCGCCTTGGCATATCTGCACGTATCGTCGGAGAACCTCAGGTAACCTTTCGACCCATCAGGCCCGAAGTCGACCGCGTCCAGCCCGTTGCAGGCGTTGGTCAAGACGGACGCCTTGGTGCCGCCCTGGGCCGTAGCCTTTCTGCTTGATGCGCATTCGGAGCGGCAATCGTGCCACACATCCACCTTTGCCACGCCGCCGTCGTCGGTCGTTTCGAGCGATGAAGACTTGCATGGGTCGAACCACAGCATCGGGTCGCCAGCCGGGGCGGACGTTTCAACAGCTTCATGCGCCTCGAACTCGACGCTGCCCCCGGAAACGGAGATCTTCGCGTCCGTCGGATGTAGGCGGCCGATAACCAGCGTTCCGTCGCCCTCCTTGCGGAGCGTCTTGTCGGAAATCGGGTTACCCGACGAGGACGTGTCAAGGAGCGCGACGTCCCCGACCTTCGCGGTACGTCCCTCCGGCACGGATATCTTGGTCGAGTTTTTCATCACGGCGGCAGAGAGGTTCCCGCCACTGCCGTCCTTGCGCCAGCGCCTGTTGAGGTAGGCGTTGACCATCGCGCGTTCGGTGTGCGTGAGGATGTTCGTGTAGACGAGTATCTCGCCGAAGCGCACATTGCCGGTACGCTCCTTGTGGTAGTCGTCGGTGCCGAGAAGGTCGACGTTGAACGAAACAAGCGAAGCACAGCTTATGACGAACACATCCTTGAAGTCGTCGGTTCCGACGTACACATTGCTCCAGAGACGCTTGACGCCGTTCACGGCTAGGTCGCCGTTCCACACTCCGGGGCACGAGTACTGGTGAGACAGAAGCCGTTGCGGGTAGCTCATGTTCGAGATGCACATAAACGGATGTCGCCCGCCGCTGTCGCCTGCGATGCTCGCGCCGCCGGCGCCGCCAGGAAGCGACAACACGGCGAAGAATTCGCGGCCTGCCAGCTTCTTGCTCAGTTGCATGCAGCAGTTGCTCGGCGACGTGGTGTCCGTCGTGTTGACGCGGGATCGGCCGAAGTCCACCAGGGGAAGGCCCGTGTCTGAAGTCGCAGTGCTGATGTACGGCCAGTTGGGAATCCTGACAGTGGTATCGGAGCTCGGGCTATAGTATGAACTCTTGTCGGCGTACATGCCGTTCCGGCGCACGTCGTACCAGCGGGTCACGTGAGTGTATCCGTCCTGCACGCCGTATGCGTCGGTGTTAGTCTTCACGAGAGTCGAGTCGTCGCTCGCGTCGAGGTGCAGGGCGGCGCGTGCGAGAAGGTCCGAAAGCGTCGTCTCGCCCTCGCCGGTCAGCTCGAGGGTTCCCGCCTCGACGAACACCTTGACCTCGCCGCCGCCGAAGGAATTCACGGCAAGTGTGCCGTCGCCGGTCTTGTTCACCGCTCCAGATCCGTAGAGCTTGTCGACTGTGACCTTGGTGTTTGCCGTCGGCACGTTTACGAACGGACGGGCGGTTGTCGAGAGGGCCGACATGCCGCCGCCCTGGGGGAACTTGAATGTGGCCTTGGGCGACTGGGTCGTCCAGAACCCGAGAAACCCAGATGCGTCGCCGATCGTCATCGTGCGGGCGGGCGGCTGAGAAGACTTGTTGGCGGGGCCGTACTCCGTGTGCCGTATCGTGTAGCGCTCAGTGTCCTCGCCGCCAATCGTGCCGACGACAGGATTGACCGCCGGATACACGAACGCCGCGAGTGAAGTTGCCAATCCCGTCGAAATGGTGACCTTTGGCCATATATCGGCGTTCGCACTCCCCCATCGGCGAGTCCATTCGGCGTCGACGCTCTCCAGCGGGCCGAACGCAATGTCCTCGCCGTTCGTCGGCGCAAGCGCTACGACCTCGCCAGCCGAGTTCGTCCAGTTGCCTTCGTGGCCCCACTGGGCCGTATCCGTGTATGCGTTAGTGTAGACGACCGTCGTCGCGAAGAGCGCGCAAGGCATGGCAGCCAGCGCCAGCGTCATGATGCTTTTCATTTGGCTCCTTTCGTTTCATTCCGGCCTGCCTTCCGCCGCGAAAAGGCCGTGCCGTGATGGGGCATGGCGCAAGTATAGCACATCCACGACGCTGAAAACAACCCCGCGAACATAAATTGCGCGCAATTGTTTTCTCACTTTGCAAGCAATCGGCGTTGACTCCGCGCGGCCTTTCCGCTATAATCCACGGCCGATGAGCTCAAAAAAGCAGAAGTCGGCGGAGGTGGTGGTCGTTGTCAGTCTGGCGAAGTCTTCGCGGCGCGAATTCCTTTCGGGTTTTTTCGACAGCATCCCGCCCCTTGGCGACTGGAGGCCAAGGATCGTGCAGTCGACGGCCGAATTCACGGCCAAGGCAGTCAGGGGCTGGCTGCGCGACGGCGTAGCCGGGGTGGTCGCGGCAGAGCCCGGCGCGCCGGGGGCGGAGCGTCTCCTCGCAATGTCGAGCGTCCCTCTCGTCGTCATAGGCTCCCGGCCAAACCCCTTCCCGGGCAGAAACAGCAACATCGCCTTCCTGCACATCGACGACTTCAAGGTGGGCGTTTTTGCGGCTGAGCACCTCGATGGGCTTGGCCGCTTCAGGTCGGCGATCTTCATCTCGAGCTGGCGGACGGACCTGTGGAGCGAGATGCGCGGCAGGGGCTTTGCCAGCGCGTTCGCCCGGCGCGGCATCAAGCCGAAGGTCCTGGAGCCGGGCGAATCGCTGGCGGAGGCCGTGGACGCGGCGACTAAGCCAGTCGCCGTCTTCGCGGCGAGCGACCGCCTGGCGCAGTCAGCCGTCGAGTCGCTGCCGTCGCCGCGCGCGCTGATTCCTGAGCGCATGGCGCTGCTCGGGGTCGACAACGACGAACTGGTGTGCAACATACTCCGTCCGCGCCTGTCCAGCATTCTCCCCGACCACTACAGGGAAGGCGCACTTGCCGCAGGCAAGCTCTACCGCATGATGCGCGCGAAGAAGCCGTCTGCGCCGAGCACGACGCTATGCGGAGGCATGAAGGTCGTGACGCGAGAGACGACCATGCCGCTCGCCCCGTCCGCGATGCTCGTGGAGAGGGCGAAGGAGTTCATTCGCCGCAACGCCACCAGCGGCATAACTCCGGGTGACGTGGCCGGGCACCTGGGCGTCTCGCGGCGCCTGCTGGACCTGCGCTTCAGCGAACTCTCCGACGAAACCGTGTCGGATGCGATACGCTGCGCCAAGCTCTCGGCCGTCAAGCGCCTTCTTCTGTCCACCAACGCCCCCATAGCCGCAATTTCGCGCGACTGCGGCTTCCCCAACGCGAACCACCTCAGGAACATATTCGCCTCGGCGACGGGCGTCAGCATGCGGGAGTGGCGTCGCCGCACTAAAGCTTGACCGCTCCGAGAGGAACGCCTTCCCATGTCCATCTTGCGCGATGAAAATCTTGGGACTTACTTCGTTTTATTTTGTAATTTTTGCTTCTCAAAAACGCTTTTCGCGGGGACTGACCCCGTCAGGCTAATCGCAGCTCACCGGCCGGCGTAGATGCCGTAGGCTCGGGAGGCAGGATCGCTGGTCAATATGTAGGCGAGTACGACTTCGGCGCACTTGTGCTTATCGTCGTATTCGATCGTGAATTCCTTCCTACCTATGTTCCTATCGCATTCGTACGCGGCAAATTCCGCCCTGTACTTCGCGGTAAGCTCCTGCCTCTTGCGCTCGTACTCGGCCTCGCCGCTGACATTCAGAATGCCCGTTATTCTGATTACCTTGCCTCTGAAAGACAGCACGAGCCCCACCTCATCATATCCGTTCGTCGGCGCGGCGCTTTTGCAGCAGTAGTACGTCGTGCCCTTCTCGTCGACCACGACCTTCTCCGGCGCGGATAGCCCGCGCGCCTTGCACACTGCCGCGTCGACCTTGTCTCCCAGCGCGAACCCCAGGAACCTGGGCGAACGCATGGCGCCGTCCGCTACCCACGCGAACGCGGCAACCATTGCACAAACGGCAACCATCATCTTCTTCATGTTCGTATCTCCTTTGTGTTTGTCGCCAACAGTGTTCAGAAAATTATGGAAAAATGGTCAGACCTAAAATCCAGAATATTCTGAACACTTGCGCAGCAGACTGCGGTGGGGCGAGGCGTCCCGCAGAACCGCCGCCATCGCCGACGAACCGGCAATGCGCTTTTGCCTCGTCTATCGCCTGCATTTCGTTTCTCCCTTAAATCTCTTCCGTCAGCTTACGCAGTTCGGCGCGGAGGCGGTCGGCCTCGGCTTCGTCGTTGTGCTCGACGGCATACTCAAGAGATGCGCCGTAGAAGCTACGCTTCGGAGGGGAGATTCGCCAACGGCGAACCCGAAGGGCGCGCAAGCGTCCGCACAAGTCTAGTCGCTTGATCGCCTCAATCTTCGCGTCTCTCTGCGGCATCGCCATTGTCGTAAAGCTTCCTCTCACAATCGTCCGGCTCCTCTACGTGAATCGCGCCAAGTCCAGGCATCCGGATTGGAACGCGACTCAAGCTCGGCCTGTTTCTCTGGCGACAGGTTGCTGAAGAAGTCCAGCCCCGTCGCCTCCTCAACGTCGTCAACGCTCACCACAAAACTGTCGAGCGGCTTCTTAGACCCCTTGTTGGGAAGAATAAACGCTATCATCTTTTCCGGCGGCGTCTCGTCGTAGACAACCTTGTAGTAGAATCCCGGAACGCGAACCTTGCTGAATCCAATAGTCTTAGTATCGTCCTCGGTTACAATCGGCCCTGTCACAACGAACACATTTCCCTCGCTGTACGCGAAGCGTCGCACCGCCTGCTCCAGCTTCGACCATATGCCACGGTTAAACGACGGCTCTTGTGGCGACATGTTGCTCATGTAAAATGACTCTAACATGGTCTTGTCTGACCAGTGCATGTCCCCTGCAGGCGCAATGTGGCCTCTGTCATAACCACTGCCCCGATAGTCTTCCGGAGAGGCAGACTGCGTCTTTATTTCAGGGTCGGACATAAACGCATCCATGCGACTTGCCTTACGTGACATGACCTCGTCCTTAGTGAGTCGGTACGCTACCCATGCTGCCTGCTCCCACTCGTCAACATAACCGAGAGCATACCCCTCGCGCTCCACAACCTGGTCGCACTTCCCCGGCACTCCAAGCTCTAGGTTGTCCCACTTTCCGCTACTCGACTTTGCGGGAGGCGCAGCGCGGACAGCGGAGATGCTGCCGCGCCACTCCCGCATCATCCTGTCGCACTGCCGCCGGAACGACCGCGACCTGACATACTGGTAGCCAACTGCAACCAGCGCAAGAAGCAGGATTAGAAGAACTCGCTTCAAGCCCGACATGGAACGCCGCCACCTCATGCCATGTTACTTGTCATGCTGCCAGCAGAACTTGGAACCGGGCTTTGCTTTGCGCTTGCATGGCGATCCGTCCTTAGTCGTCGCGGCACACGTTCCGCCGGACGCAGATTCTGCCGCTACGGGTTGCTTGCTTGACGCCTCTTCTCCAGCCGCCTTAGCCTTGCGTCCACGAATCGGCGCGGGGGCCGCTTCGGCATCAACACCGGCGGCAGACCCGGCGTGCTGGAAACAGTACTTGCGACCAGCCTGCGCCTTGCGCGTGCACTGCGCGCCGGCCTTGGTCGTCGCCTGGCAGCGGCCATCTGCCGCCGGAGCGACAGCCGCGCCCGCATCCTCGCCGCCGCGCTTCGCGCGCCGCGTCTGTACGGGAGCCGCTTCGCCTGACGCCCGCTCGGCCTTAGTCGTGCCGCCGTGTTGCCAGCAGTATTGACTGCCGGGCGATGCCTGGCGTTTGCACTGCGTTCCCTTCTTTGTCGTCGCCGCGCACTGCGCAGCGAATGTCATTGCGGCCATAAGGCAGACCGCTGCCATCATCAGCATCTTCTTCATTATTGTTTCTCCTTTTCGTTGGTTAGTTTTCATACGCAAAGCCGAGATCGTGTAATGTCAATTCAGACAGCATCTCTGTCGTAATGGGCGCCACAGTTGACAACCGCACAGCTTGCCTCTGAATCGCCTTTTCAAACAAATTTCTCACATACCGCGCATTCCCAAAATTCTTATCTTTGTTCTGCACGGCCATCTCCATTACATTGACAATCGATGCTTTAACGTCCTTGTCGCAGGTGTATTGGTTCTTTTCTGCGTTAATCATGAAGATCTTTGCGAGTTCCGTCGCTGTGTAGTCGGGGAACTCAATGTACCTGCTGAACCTTGATTGCAATCCGGGATTTGAGTTGATAAACTGCTTCATCTCGTTGGTGTAGCCCGCAAGAACGACAACGAGTCGGTCTCTGTCGTCCTCCATGCGTTTCAGCAATGTCGCAATAGCCTCGCCGCCATAATCGCGGTCTCCACCTTGAATAAGCGTATAGGCCTCGTCAATAAAGAGGACTCCGTCAAGCGCCGTATCTATGACCTTGTTTGTCTTGACTGCCGTCTGCCCAACATACTCCGCGACAAGCCCTGACCTGTCCGTCTCTACTAAATGTCCTTTCTTCACAACGCCAAGTTCGCGGAAGATATCTGCTAGGATTCGTGCGACAGTCGTTTTGCCTGTGCCGGGGTTTCCTGTGAAAACACAATGATATGTTACAGGCGCGACCTTCATGCCTCGCGCTTTTCTCTTGCGTTGGATCTCGATAAAACTCGTAAGCTGCCTGACTTCATTTTTGACCTGCTCCAGACCTATCAACCCATCAAGCCTGTTCATCACGGAATCCAATCCGCCATCATAATCCTTCCGTGAACGTTCCTGACCAGCAGAGGAATTATGGTTAGATCCTGCATCTCCCATATCTTCAACTGTTCCAAATTCATTCATCATTGCCTCCAGCTGGTCATTGCTCAAGAGGATTTTCCGTGGCTCCATGCCGTTCTGGACGTTTACGACGCCGCGCTCAGTGAGCATGTCAAGTATCTTTGCAGAATGATTGTAACCCCAACCGAGATGGCGCTGGAAATGGGAAGTTGACGCCTTGCGGGTTTGAATTATACACTCAATGGCTCGCCGTAAATCCTGTGAATATGGCCCGTCGTCGACAAGATGGCCTCGCGTTGGACTTTCTTCCTCCGCAGGGTCTGCGAAAAGATCATTGTCCATACCATTCACGCTTCCGCCTTTTGGATTCGAGCCACGTTCTGTCACCCTGACATTACCATTGCATGTTCCGTCAATATTCATTTTCATAATGGCTTCCAATGCCGCACTCTCCGCTTGCGTAACAGTCCCGTCCGCCTTTGCAATTAGCGATGCCCATCTGTATAGATGTGTGGCAAATCGTTGCACAAGTTCCGGCTCATGATTTAACGCACCGAAAATCAAGGCAAATCTAAATTCGTCCTCGTGATCTTGAATGTTCACCTCAAGCGTCGCAGTCCTTTTCAAGTCGCTCACAATTGACAAAAGTTTTCCTCTTTGCTGAACGTCGCGAAAACGTCCGAGGTCAAAGTCCCTGTTAATTAGCAGCAGTATAATCATCGCATAGCCAACACCTGTGAGACCGCTCAATCTCCCCTCGTCATATCCTAGCTTTCGAAAGCATGACCGCAAATCGCAATAGACAATGGCGGCCAGTCTTTTGTTTATGCTAAACGGATTGTCACCGCTATCTACTGCCTCCAGGCCCGGCAATGCCTTCAATTGGTTCCTGCATCGAGTGCTACGATTAACCTCCCTGCAAAAGTTGTAAAGCGCCTGCGAGGCCGAAGCTAAATCGCTAAGATATGAATTGTACCGAGGCGATGACATCTGCATGCGCGTGTATGGGTTGGTCGTGCTACCTGCCTGCGCGGCAGCCCTGCCGTTGCCTAAAATGAAATATAACATCCAGAAAAACAACGAACCAATCCCTGACGCAAACATGACAAATACTGGCGCGGGATTGTGACGATCAACTCGCGAAAATTGATACGCAAGGACGGCCACCAATGCCAGCCCCGCAGCAATTGCTGCAATCACCGACTTGCCGTTCCAGTCTCCACCTCCACCTTGCGTCATTTTGCCATACCTCTTTTCATAACGTATTCCCGTGCCTGGAATACCGACACTTGTGCGAGTGCCATTCGGCCCGAATGTCATTTTCGCGCCTCTCGGGCCAACAGAGACACTAGCGCCTTTCTTGCCAAGATTTATTGACAACCCCGGAGCAATGTTGATTCGCCTGTAAAATCGAAACCCCATAGAATGTCTCTCCAAGTCTTTTGATCCGACACCCTTAGAAACGTCTAGAAGTACCCTTACGCATTAAACCGCCTCGGTAGAAACTTTTTTTCGTTTTGGCTGGCAAAGAATCCTCCGCATGATTTCCTCATACTACATGCGTTGCATTCATTGGCATACACTCGCTTCCACTCCGATATAGATACGCACGCAATGTTGTGAAGAGTTGTGGGGAGGCAACATAATTGCATATTATATAGCCAAAGAGTTATGTTGTAATTGTTCGCTATTGAAGCTGCCGCGACAAGCTCCTCTGCAGTTTCTTCAGGATCTATCCAAAAATCCATCCATCTCTCTCTACAATAGCCTGTTGGTTCCAAACCCATCACGGCAATCCTATTGATGAATGGCAGATTGCGTCCAATAAACTCAACTAATTTGGGAAGCCGTTTGTAGCTTAACTTTGAAACCACAAATCGGACTTCTATCTCGGCTTTCCTACATGCTAAATTATATAAGCCATTGATAGTTTGTGAATAGGCTCCAGCCACCCCAACAACAGTGTCATGCACCACAGCAGAATCGGCATACAAGGGTATCCCGAAGCTAATGGTCTCGGTAGAACGAAACTTGAATATATCTTCGACATACGAAGAGTCCTTAAACAACCTTCCATTAGTTAGCACACACAACTTCGTAGTCGGCCACTTTTTGGCGGCATGCTCAAGTAAAGACAACATCCTCGACCGCAAAAGCGTAGGCTCGCCACCAGTCACATTCACTACATCACCTGCATTGGCAACAAGCCTTATAACGTCCATAGCCGCATCATACAGCGATCCGTCATCGCAAGTCGAAGGCTGTGGGCAGAACTGACAATGAGAATTGCACGCATTAGTAACGTACAATGAATTTGTTTTTGATTTAATCTCAAAGACAATCTCAAGTCTGTCGCTTCGCTTTTCATAGCTAACAATGTCCCCATCATCCAGGCTGGGCAAATCTTCAACAGAAATACCTGTCCCTGAAAACAAACGCTTCTGCCTAACTCTCTCGGTCATCAACACATGGCGATATTCGCTATGAATTAAGTCGTCTTCGCCAATAACGACTAGGCTGTCCTCCCAGCTCACATCAGAAGGAATTTGAAATCGTGCATGTCGAACAACAAAAACCTTCCTATCGTATTGGAGGTTCTTCCAGCGAATCAAAGCATGTTTCATGCTACACCTCCTCCTAGCCTTCCTCCGACCCAACTAAATAGTATATCTCGAGCTTCCTTATCGCTCTCTATCAGACGGATCAAATAATCAAACATGGCCTTGTGCTTTTTACAAAACTCGCTAATTGCCTTATGCCCCATTAGATCATGCTGAGTCGCATAGTGTCTCGCAGGATCTGCCCCACACCACATCCGATATACACAATCGGCGCACATCGGTGTAGTCTCGAGAAGAGACTCCCCAATAATCTCGCGAATCTTTCTTCCGTTGAAAACAGAGTTGTAATCATCTCGTACGTCTCCTATATGCAACCTCTCATCACCCATTTCAGAAAGCATTCGTCCCTCGTCGCAGGCATAGATTCCGCCATCGTAATCGTAAATTACCCCAAGAATACCAGCCCCCGCTGGCGACTGCAAATCAACGTATCCTGTTGGGAAAGGCGTTAGCATGCGACTGATGAGCAATCGTGTGTATCCCTCTGTAATCCTAACTCCACGTTTGTTCAGGTCTATTATATACTTAAGTCCCTCTTTATACGAGGAGAGATACTCATCCATCGTATAGCCAAGAGAATCCCAGTTAGTAATGCATCGACCATAAGGGTTAAGCGGACGAAAAATAATCTGGTCGAAACCTTGTCTCACATATTCATCTACAATCTCAGGGAATCTGCCCAGGCTTTTCCGTGTTGCGGTCATCAAGGCACCTACATTTTCATAACCTACATATTCGCGCATTTTCGGGAGGTTCGCAATCACCCGGTCATACGTTCCCTGATCTCCGCAATCTATACGATTGGCATCATGCAAATCCTTTGGACCATCTAGCGAGATTGAAACACAGAATTTATGTAACCGAAGATAATCCATATCCTCGCTGTTAACAGATAGAAGGTTTGTGCATAACACAAACTCAACGTCTTTCTTTGCATCAATGTTTAGCCGATCAACCTCTTCTACAACAGTCTTAACCACCTTCATATTTAAAGACGAATCACCGCCCTGAAACTCCACCTTAATTACTGGACTCGGTGATAGCATTATCGTTTTTGCAGTTTGTGTTGCGGTCTCAACGGTCATGTCATACGTCAAGGTAGAATCGTCCTCTTTTTTTGCCGTTGCATGACAGTAACGGCACTGCTGATTGCACCGGAGCGTCGTAACAACCATATGGAGTGTGGTGAAGTCATCAAGAAATGCTTTTTTTGACCTGTATCTCGTAGCCAAGATTTCCATGTCTGTTTCGACATCTCCAGAAGAAATTATTTGCAGCCCTTGCAAGTCATGAAATGTCTCGCTTGATTCCTGCAGACCGCCACTCAAAAACAAACCGAAGTCCTCTGCTGACAGAATCTTATAATCGCCAACGAAGTTGACGACGAGAACCCTATTATCAAAACTTGCGAATCGAAATGGAAGTGCTGAATACATCATTCACCCCTCGAAACTGGACGAAATGCTTTCGCAATTATAGCAGTCTCCATGTCGGCAAACTTTTCTTTTAGCTGATGCCTCAATTGATTATGCACCACCATTGCTTTAAATTCGTCAATGGTCTCATCGTCAATGGAACAGCCTTTTCGCCCGCACAATGAAACAACGATATTCCCGTCCTTCTCCGTCACATCAGACACGATTCTATCTGCGCACCAATAGCAGGTCGAGAGGACTGCATCTTTAGAAAAAATCTTCGTGTCAAACTGTAGCGTTGTCTTCATTATGAACCCTTCAAAGTGTTAGTGTCGTGATAAGGGATTAAGTTGGGATACGCACGGCGCGATGCATTGTGCGCATCCCAACATCGCGCTGCTACCAGCGAGAAGAGCTGTGCGAGCTGTGCGAGCTGTGTGAGCTGTGCGAGCTGTGCGACGAATGCCACGTCACATTCTGCGCCGCATTCTGGGAACCAGAATACAACACCAGACCATCGGATTTCTGACCTTGAGAATCAGTTTCCGAGACAGCTGCTGAAGCTGGAACAGCGGCGGCTGTAACCGCAACTGCTCCTAACAGCGCAAGCATCTTATTGAACTCCATTTTATCACCTCCTTTCCTTTTGATTAAGCATGACACAATCAACCTTCAAATGTTCTACCATGTGCTTACCCTCCGCATTTGCCGCAAGGAGTGCCGTCGGAAGAGGAGCAGGGATAGCCCCTAGTTTTGCGGTAGTTCTCGCACTTGCGGTTGTGGCGTTTGTTTGAGTTGGTGCTAAGCCAATAGCCGGTGTCGGGCCATGTGTCGTTTATCGGCGCGGCGGTGCGCGACGAGACGGGGAGCGCGGAGCCAGCGCGGTATTCGACGCGGTCACGCGGTGTTGCGGTCGCGATGGGACGCGACCCTCCCGGATTATGGCGGAATTGTTCGGGCGGGGTTGGGTTGGGGTCGGACCAGAGGCCGCGGCGCGCGGCGCGCGCTTCCGATTCTGCGGCGGCGTAGGCGGGAGTAGAGTCGAACCGCTTGTAATGCCAGGCCAAGCCGGCACGGAGCATTTCAAGGTTGATGTCGAGTCCGTCAACGTAGATGGTGCCGAGGATGCGTCCGTACTTGTCGCGCTTAGTGTACTTGACGCGAACGTCCTTGCCGAAGACGAGCGACGAAAGATGCTTCTTCGAGACGTTGCCGAAGGCCTGCGACTTCTCAGGTGCGTCGATTCCGTTGAGGCGGATTTTGTGTTGGGTGGGGGTGGGGGACGGCGGGTTCATCGAACCCGCCCTACCAGGGGTGGCGAGAATCGTGATCGTGTCGCCGTCGGCGACCCTTACGACGCGGCCGCGAATCTCCGCATCATCGGACACGCCGCCAATACTGAGAAAAGCCGCGAGTGTCGCCGCCAAAATCAGCATTCCCCTTAGCACGTTCCCTCTCCACGTGACTGCACTTCCAGTCGTCGCGGAGACCGCCTCGCGTGCATGAAGAAAGAGCGCACTTCCCGTTCATGCACTCTGTCGTAGCCCTACCACAGGCTAATCTGTGAATGCATGAAGAAAAGATACGCCCAATTGGGCGCATCTTCACTTACATGCCGCTCACAGATTGAAATAGTGGTAGTACTTCGACAGAACGACGTGTAGCGTTGATGCTACATTGTTGAACGCCCGGCGGGAGTGGGAGAGTGTAAAGTGTAAAGTTGAGAGTGTAAAATTGAAGCGGCGTCGCGGAGCGACTCCATCATTTTACACTTTGCATTTTACACTTTACATTCACCCTCTCCGTTTTCCGGACTATGACCCCGCGCCGCGCCAACCGCCTCGCGGGATGTGGGTATTATATCAAATTATATTGGCGAACGGGCGAACAAGCGCATGCCTTGAGCAGCGCAACCAGCTCTCCAAATGTGTCTTCAACGCCCGTCATGTCCTCGCCTCGTCGCATTGGAAGCACCACTTTTACGGCAGCACCCTTTCCGGGTTCAGGAGGAACGTCAATATCCCCACATACGATATGCCGTTTTCGTCGGTCCACAGGCGCGAGGCCCCTGACGTGACGACGATCTTCCGGAAGTTGTCGCCCGTTTTGTTCATGGGAAGAACCTCTCTCACCTTGTATTCCGGGTCTGAAATGCTGAATGCGCTCTGCATATAGACTTTTTCGCAGCGACGGATGCCGGTAATAATCTTCACCGACCCGTTCCACATCTTATCTTTTATTTTTTCAAGATAATAGTCGCGTTTTATCATGCCTTTTCTTCTTTCTTGGTTTTCCAAGGTTCTTGAAACGCCGCTCATTATATCAAATCGCCATGTTCCTCGCAATCGCGTTCATTCAAAGGATCATCCGAAGTACTCCTGTAGCATCGCTCGGTAGAGCGTATCCATCTGCTCGACGACCGTGAGCGGATTCGTCATTCCGTTTGACCAGAAAACGTTCCAGATTCGGTCTTAAGTTCGCGGCGTACCAATTCACCGTGCCGGGCGGACCTGGAAACCAAATGGATCGTCACTGGCCAGCATACTGAAAACCGGCGGGATGGATCGTCTGGCGAAGTCGTGCCGACGCCGTCCAGGACGATGTCTGTGCTAGACGCGCCAACTGGGCGTACAGCCGCCACAGAAAAGGCTTCATAGCGCTTTCCGATGAGCAGCAGCACGCGGTTTGTCTCGCCGACATGTGCAATGAACTCCGGATCGGGGAGATTGGAAGGCCCGTCACCGCAGAACTTCACGACTGCGTCGCGATCTGCCGCGGCGACATCAATCCAATAATAGCAGTTCGTATTCCCGCCGTCAGGAAACTGGTCGCCGTTTACAAATGGACCGCCCGGAACCGGGCACTGGGCTTGTGCTCGTGCAGCAGCGGCGGACACACCGCCTGTCTCCATGTGCTCTTGACGCGCAAACATTGCAAATGCGATCGCCGATGCTGCCGCAATAAAGACAACCATGACACATAATGTTTTTCTCACTATCTTCCCTCCTCAATGATTGCCACCATGAACGCCGGAGTCTCCCATCTTACTTGAATACCATTCTGGATATCGGCCAATAAGCTCTCGCAACGGACGAATACAGGTAACGGCATTTTCTCGCATCGACACTCGCATATGGATAGCGAAGCTCTTCATGCCACGAATTATACCATTTCTCAGCGGTGTGTTGGTGGTGTTTTGTTGTCTGAATTCTCCTGTTCGATTTTGCGGTGCAACACAACCAACGATCAGCCCCAAGAACAAATGTCAGTTGTCATCGAAGCCCCATGACGGTGGGCGCTTAAGTATTTTTTCAGCCCAGTTGTAATACCGCCTATGAAACCGCTCTGTCAGTTTCAGAAGCCGAGTTTCTCCGTTTCGGATTCGCTCCTCATAGTGTTTTCGATAATATTCTTCCCAATCTCTATGTGCGCGGCAGAAGTTAGAATCAGAACTGTCACAGCGATTTGTCATCCAATGCTTAAGGCTGCCATCAAGAGCGCGCTCCGTATTGCGCCAGCCTCGCTTCCTGCAAAGATTTCGACACTGAACCATTACCTTATACGTACGAAGATCCACCTCTGCCGCCCCAAATGAATCACCCCCACACCTCAATATCACATCCGCAAGTCCGCAAAGCGTTCGATAATATCCATCCACTGCCAAGGCACCAACATCATCAGATCCAATCTCTTCGAGCAGCCCCGAAATCCCACACCCATCTATCGCACTCTTTAACCGTGCCATAAGTTCGCCACGACTCTTCTCGTCTGCCTCGCCCATAATTGATTCGATACGCGACAGAAATTCACAAACAGACCTGTCGCAAGTATTAGTACAGACATCATGCAGTGTCGCCAGTAAATCTGCGAACTCAGTGAATGCGAATGAACAGGAATCATCAGCGTTTGTCAAAGGTAACTGTTGTTCGCCGATTTTCCTCCTCTCGCGCAGAAGGTTGCCGCCATCAAGGCCAACATTCGAGCGGAATGCGGCTATCTGCGCCCTACATGCCTCGGCCTCTGCGGATAGAGGCTTCTCTTGCGGACGTCCGCATCCTGCCTGCGAAAGACCGCTCATGCAAAGCAGCACCGCTGCCGTCTTGACTGCGGTCATTCCGTCATACCCTCCGATTTGAACGTCTCGCCAAATGGAATGATGTGACCTTTCTTTTGCATCTTGTACTTCTCATTCACGCTTTATTGTCCCTTTGCTCCTGTTGTCGCACTGTTGGTGCCCTGCACCTGAAACTCCGAAAGCCACGATGGCGTGTAGCCTGACCTGGACAGAACTGTCTTGGCGTAGGCGTAGGCATTGCTCATAGCCCTTTCGCGCGTCAACGCAAGTTCCGGCTTTACAAGCCTGGCATAATCGGAGTTTGCACGAACCATCCAATGTGCGCACTGACGTGTGAATCCGTTTGGAGACTCTATCCATGCAATCCAAAATGAAAGTGCCTTTGCGGCGACATCCCTCAATTCGGCTTTCCCCTCCTTGTCAAACTTCGCCTCATACTGTTTGAGACAGTATAATGTCTGGTACTCCACATAGGACGAATACTCAGAGTACTGTCGCCTCGCGTAAGCACCGCCAAGGAACAGCGCCGCTTCGATATTCAACTGCAAATATTCCGCGAATTGCTCCGGCGAATCGAAGTCCGACAGTTTTTCCGCCAAGAGAAACGTCTTGGTGAATGCAGCGTAAAAAGAACTATCTACATCTGGAGCCCACTGCCATGTCTGCTGGTCGTTTATCTGCGGCAACTTCAGCATGGCCATGTGCATTGCCATCGCGTCTCGGTTGGCATAGGCTTGCGCGACTTCATTATATATGCCGACCACTCGCGCCTTCTCTCCCTCCGGGAGGGAACGCCAATCACGTCTGAATTCCGCAAGGACAGCCTGATCGCGCTCACCTTCCATGAGCTGAATTTGCTCGCGCAGTCGCCGAGTCTCAAAGAAGAGCAAGGCAGAGACCAGCGCAAGCGCGGTCAAGGCTACAAAGCAAGCCAATCGCATCATGACTTTTCTCGCGTTCACCATGCACCTCCTCATTGTATCTTGATTACCTCTCCGGAGAAACTCCATCGCGAGCGTGACAGGCGATATCCAAACTTCTCCACAGACGACTCGCCGCTCGGCGAGATCGTGAATTTCTGCGTATACACGTCTTCTCTATTGCCAATGCGCAAAGGACGAGATCCATGATTTCCATAAAGCGCATAATCATAATCTTCCTCTCTTCCAATATTGTCATCGTCGTAACGCATGCGCTTCCAACCAATCGGAATCTTCCACACCAACTGCCCCGCAGACCAGTTGGCATACGGTCTGCTCCTCCCGGCGTCGTCAATCGTCCAGTAGTTCCCCTCCCCTATGCGCTTCGTCCATCCCGCCTCGGCATCCCACGAGTGTGTAAGCGGTCCGGTGTAGTTGGTGCTGTTAAAATACCCCGTGGGGGAAACGGCATTGGTACAAGGGATCTCAAGCATCTTGACGCCGCGGAACGACACCGTCATCGGCCCTACGCAGTTCACTGTCCTCAGCGTCCCCATGACGACGTCGCCGAGAGAGAACGACCCGATCCCCGTCGCATTGGTGGTTAAAACAAACATCGGCTCTACGACGGAAAGGCTCGGATGATGCTCCGCGTCCGAGAATGACACCGTGACGTCCGGCGTCGTGCCTGATGCCGGGCATGTATAGACATTCACATCGCCGCCGGCGTTCACCTGCAGTTCCCCGCCAAACGTGTCGTAGGCCGTCACTCTGTCAGTCGAATCCGCCTTGTTGACGCTCATCGCGACTTGTGGCAAATTAGGCGTCACAATGAACTTGACCTTTTCCCCGACCCCGTAGACATGCCTGTTCTGATTAGTGTTCTCCAGCGCAACATAAACCGCCTCCAGCTCAACCTTCACACTCGTCAGTTGCGCCTGAGACGACACCGGCTCTGCGCCCTCCGCGTTCTCCGTGAACGTCGTCGTCACCTCGATGTCGTTCGCGCCTGCGCTTGGCATCTTGCCCTTGTAGCCGACGGTGAAGTCCAGCTTCATGCCGGCCTCGATGTCCTGCTCCACGGGGAGGACCCGGCCCGAGACGTGCTCTATCTTCCCTGCGCCCGCCGAGACCTCGAAGCGTACGTGCCCTCCGTTCGGCCCGCCGTGCGCGACGCAATGGAGCTCGGTGACGGTCGACTGGCGCTCGACCCAGTTCCCTGGCGCGTTCCAGTAGCCGTCCTCGAATATGACCGCGCTCTTCGAGAAGGTCGCTGACGCGCCGCCTGCATACGGACCGTCGTCCTCGCCGTAGCCGCCGCCTTCGCCTACGGGGTCGTCACCCGAACCGCCTTCGCACGAGCACTGCAACCCGTCGAACGTCATCAGGAACCCGCCGATCACATACGTGATGTCGCCGGTGAAACATCCGCGGCATCCGCAGTTGCCTTCGCAGTTGAACACCGGCGTGCCGTCGGCGGCCAGGTAATAGCAGCAGAAGCCGTCCGTCCAGCTGAATCCGCCGCCACCCGCCCTCTCCGGATGCACCGCGATGGTCGTTCCGCCGGATGCGCCATGGGAGCGGAGCCCCGAAGAGCGCATCTGCTCCAGCGTAACGAATTCGAGGCTCACCGGCCACACGACGCTGAGATCGCCGCCTGTCTCCAAGACTTCGACCTCGAGGTCCTCCTTGCCGACGATTCGCACGGGCATGTTGCAGCGCATCGCATACGTCTTTCCGAGAAGCAGCATGACGCGGTTCGTGTCGCCCGCCCTTGCGATGAACGTCGGATCGGGCAAATGCGAATATCCGTTGCCCTCGAAAGTGACTCGGGCGTTCGCCTGGCTTACCACAACGTCAATCCAGTAGTAGTGGTTCGTGTTCGCGCCTTCGGGCAGCGTCTGGTGCGGGCCGAAGTTGTCGCCGTCGTAGGCAAGCGGCTGGATGTCGTCGTCGTTCGGGATTCCGTCGTCGTCCCAGTCGTCGGGATTGACGCGGCAGTATAGCCGTTCAACGAGATTGGAGCGCGCGATGAAGTCGCCGGACGGCATAAGCTCCAGCTGCGCGGAGACGGGCGTGTTCGTGTCGCGGTTGAGCGCGAAATCCTGCCATGTCAGGAGCCGCCCGCCACCATCCGTCTCGGCGCTCCAGAACTGCGAGAGGCCTGGCACCGCCGACATCGGAGCGCCCGTAGCGACAACTCGGTTCGATGTGTCGCCGAGACGCGCGCCCGCCATGCCCCACGTGTAGACCCAGAGCGAGTCGCAGCGGTTCGTGCCGAGCGGGAAGAGCAGCCCGTCCAAGTCAAGGCGGAACACGTCCTCGTAAGCACCGCGAAGCCACCAGTTCTCGCGGCGCATTCCGTTCGTCGGCATGGCGTAGGTATACGTCTCGTTCGTTGTCTCGGACTCGAGCCTGAATGAGTGTAAAGTTGAAAATGTAGAGTGTAAAATTGTGGAGTCGCCTACGGCGACGACGCCTCCATTTTCCACTTTCCATTTTCCATTTTCCACTCTCAACTCTACACTTGCGCCGCGAAGCGGCGCGTTCGTGCCGTTCTTCGCACCGCCGTGGATGGCTGCGACCGCGACGAAGAAAAGAAACACTGCCGTATGAGCGGTGAGCTGAACTCGTGGAGTGGGGCGTGGTGGAATCGTTCTCACTCTACACTTTCCACTTTCAACTCTCAACTTCATGACAAGCCACGCTGCGAAGAGAACCGCCGCGCCGACAAGGCAGAGTCTTGTCAGGATGTCCGTCACAGCAAGCGCACCCTGAAGCCGTGTTCAACCATCTCGACCGAGAAAGCAAAGTTGGTCGAGACCTCGGTGTCCGCGTAATCTGGGGCGGGAAGCGGCCCGACTGCGACCCCGGCGGCAGCGGCGGCCGGCACGATCAGCGGCAGAAGGAAAGCTAAGCTCTTCATGGCCGAATTATACCATTTTTGCCGCGCTGCGCGCTAGCGAGTAGCGGCCAGGACTTATGCCAAAGCCGTCGCGCTGAAATCAAGCACGGCAAAGGAGCGTGTGAAAGCACGTCATGAAACGACGAAGCCTGGCAGACTCAACTGCCAGGCTTCTCGTTCATCCAACGTTCGCCCTACGCCTCAGGCGTTCGCCTCCTTGGCGATTGCGACGATGGTCTTGAAGCCCTCCGGGTCGCGGATGGCGATCTCGCTCAGGCTCTTGCGGTTCAGCGTGACGCCGGCCTTGATGAGGCCAGCCATCAGCTTCGAGTAGCTGATGCCCTCCGCACGGGACGCCGCGTTGATGCGGGCGATCCACAGCTGGCGGAAGTCGCGCTTGCGGAGCTTGCGGTGCTCGGTCGACAGGCTGAGCGCGCGATCGACGGCCTCGGTGGCCGTGCGGAAAAGCTTGGAACGGGCGCCGTAGAAGCCCTTGGCCAGCGCCAGGCGGCGGCGGCGGCGTTCACGGGAAGCGGGAGCGTTTGTGACTCTCATTGTCTCTTACCTCCTTCAGCGACCCTGCAGCGCACGCGCGTAGGTCTTGGTGACTTTGAGGGACGCGACTGCGACTATGCCGCGGAGCGAGCGCTTGCGGGCACGAGTCTTGCCGTTGTTCAGGTGGGCCTTGCCGCCCTGCGACCGCATCAACTTGCCGTTGGCGGACAGCTTCATGCGCTTGACGGCGCACTTCTTTGTCTTCATCTTGGGCATTTTGTTTTCCTTTCCTTATCCTTGCCGTTCGGGCAGCCTCAATAGCCCGATCCAGACGGAATGAGTGTATAGATTACCAAAAACCGCCCCCCGAAGTCAAGGGGGCGTCGACCTGGAATATCCCCACCTTTGGAAAACGCTGTCGGGCACTTGTAAAGCCTTACGCAATTTGCGCCTACCGACGCGACCACGAAAACTTGGCCGAGCGGCGAATCGCGCAGGCGCAATTGGCTGCGGCTCGTCCCATCTCCGTTTGAAGGCCGATTCTCATTTCCCAATTACGGCTCATTGGCCGCCTAATTGTCTCGGCCTTCGCGGGATGGTCCGCGCCGCAGCCAGCACTACGTGCTTTCGCCGCCCGCCAAGTCACGAAAACCGCCTTCGCGGTTCACGAAAACCCACAAAGAATTTGCTATAATTCTCGCCATGAACCGGCAAATGATATATCCAGACGAG
>JAFRBA010000042.1 GCA_017405115.1 Kiritimatiellia bacterium | reverse complement strand
CTAGGGAATTCGCAAGCCTGACGCTGGCAGAATCGACACTCAAAAAACGCCAGAAAAGGATAAGCAGCAGAAAAGCCGCCGGGAAGGCGGCTTTCGCATCAATTTCGCATAACCCTACAGGGTTGGGAAAGTTCTAGTAGATGGGAACAATTTTAGCCACAAAGGACACAAAGATCGCAAAGAGGCAGGGCGCGGTGTCCCCACCGCGCCGCACGGAATGCCGGTCTCGACAAGGCCGCCGGAACGGAACGTGTCGGGGATTGCGCTTCCGATATTCTGTATTGTTGCGGCTCTTTTGGTTCTCGGAGGAGGTTTGTGGTATCGCGGGCAACAGCGCAAGCAGGCGGAGTGGAGGCGGATCGTCGCCGCGCAGAAGGCCGAGGAAGAGGCGCGTCAACGAGCAGAGGACGAGCGCAGGGCGCAGGAGGCAGCCCATGAAAAGATGCTTGCCGTTGAGAAAAGCGCCAGGGACAGGGATAGCTGCATCGCAAATCTCAAGCAGATTGAGGCAGCGATGGAACAATGCTTGATAGGAGGGAAAATTCCGACGCCAGAACACTTGTATGGTCCTGATAGGTATCTCAGAAATGAGCCGACGTGTCCGCTGGGTGGGCATTATAAAATCAACAAGAGTGATGAAGGTTATACTGTTGTTTGTCCTCATGCTGATGAGGGGCATAGATGGCCCTTGTCGGGGGCTCCCAACATCATAACGGCGAACTGGGAAGTCGTTCCTTCGGCGAGACTTGTGTCAAAAGTCGGTTCACGAGAAGTTTTTGGTGCCACATTCAGGATGGACGGACTCGAATACACTTCGCCGGTGGTCCTGGACAACTTACAAGGCAGGGCAAGTATTGGGCCTTTCAAGGTGACGTATTCCGAAAATAACAAGCGATATGAAGGGGCGTTCACGGCGATACCCATTAATTGGCGTGGCTCGAAAACGTACACATTCTCGTTGAAGGAAATCACGGCGCCGAGGCATGGCGATGCACGCAAAAGGGTTCAGCTCTGGGAGGGTGGTCCATACTGGGCCACGGTGAACATCGGTGCCGAAGAGCCGTGGGAGAGAGGTTGCTACTTTTGGTGGGGTGACACCGTAGGCTATAAGCGCGTGGGCGACTCTTGGGTGGCGAGTGATGGTTCTAGGCGGGGCTTTTCGTTCAAGGAAGGGAATGTACCGACCTATAATAAAAGCAGCTCCACCTTACGGAGCGAAGGATGGATCATAGAGGGCGGGATCCTTGCGCCGGAGCATGACGCGGCGCAGGTCCAATGGGGTGGAGGGTGGCGCATGCCGACGGGTCAAGAATTATCCGGCCTCAACAACAAATGCGACTTTACTTGGGCCACGAAGAACGGTGTTGAAGGATACATCGTTCGCGGCAGAGGCGATTATGCTTCCAACAGCATCTTCCTTCCCTGTGCTGGCTACGGCGACGGGACTTCGCTCTACAGTGCCGGTGCGGGCGGCCACTACTGGTCGTCCGTTCCGCGCTCGGACTACTACTACGCGTGGGACCTCAACTTCGATTCGAGCTACCCCTACGCGGACTACAGCAACCGCAGCAACGGGCAGTCTGTTCGCCCTGTGCAAGGGTTCACCAAATAGCGACCGAAGGGAGCGCATCCGATTCTTTAGTTCTTTAATTCTTCACCATGAAATACCGAATCTTCATATCGAGCGTGCAGGACGAGTTCGCGGCGGAGAGGCGCGAAAGGAGGTGGGCGATGGAACATCTGTATGGCAACAAGTCCTGAAAATGTGCGGTTTGAGTGATTTCTAGCTCCAAAAATATGCATCTGCGCCGTAAAATGGCTTTAAAAATATGCTAATTGCTCATTTAGACGAAATCTGATAGAATATTGTCATCTGATTTTGAGGGTAAAAAGGCATGATAGAACTTAGGCGACAATTCTATGACTTTCTCGTCGGCTGGAAGGCCGACAAGCGGCGCGAGTGTCTCCTCGTGAAGGGGGCGCGGCAGATTGGGAAGACGTTCATCATCGAGAAGTTCGGTCGTGAAAACTACGAAAGCTTCATTGAGATCAACTTCATCGAGGAGCCTGAGTTCGCTTCCGTATTTGACGGAGCCCTGGATGCCGACACCATCTGCTCCGGCATTTCCGCGATACGGCCTGATGTCCGCTTCGTCCCAGGGCGTACGCTGATCTTCCTCGACGAGATACAGGAATGTCCGAATGCGCGGACGGCCTTTAAGTTCCTTGCTCTGGACGGACGGTACGACATCGTGGCGTCCGGCTCGCTGCTTGGCATCAAGTACAAGCGCAGGCGCAAGGACAGGGAGCCGAAGTCGGTGTCGGTCGGCTTTGAGCGTCAGGTCATCATGCATTCGCTGTCGTTCGAGGAATTCCTCTGGGCGAAAGGCTACAGGCGGCAGCAGATAGAGCAGCTTCGCGGGCATTTCATACGACGCGAAGCCGTCCCCGATGTCGTCAACGAGAAGTTCCACGCCCTCATGCGCGAATACGCGGTCGTGGGCGGCATGCCGGAAGTTGTAAGCGGATACATGGAGAACCGCCACTTCGGCGACGTGCAGCGGGCGCAAGAGAAGATTCTCGAGGCATACATCGACGACATACACAAGTACGCCGCCGCCGTAGATGTCCCGAAGATCGAGAGGTGCTTCCGCGCGATGCCGCTTATCCTCGCCAAGGAGAACCGGAAGTTCAAGTATTCGGAAGTCGAAAAGGGGGCGACGGCGCGGAAGTACCTTTCCTGCGTCGAATGGCTGAAGGATTCGGGGCTCGCGTCACTGGCTGAATGCGTCAACGTTGCCCTGTCGGGTCTTGCCGGATATGTCAAGGAGGAGTGGTTCAAGCTCTATCTCTCCGACGTCGGGCTTCTGTGCGCGTCGTACGGGATGCTGACGAAGCGGCAGATACTTGACGGTTCCCTCAAGGGAAACGTCAAGGGCGGCATCTACGAGAATCTCGTCGCCGGAATCCTTGTGCGCAACGGGGTGCCGCTGCGCTATTACAGGAATGATGAAGTCGAAATGGAGTTTGTAGTGGAGACCGACGACGGCGTTGTCCCGGTCGAGGTGAAGGCGCAGACGGGGCGGACGCTTTCCCTTGACAAGATGCTCAAGGACGATGCGATTCCTTTTGGATACAAGCTGACGGGCGGGAACATAGGCGTCAATGGAAAGAAGATCACCATCCCGCATTACATGGCGATGTTCATCGCTCCGGCGACATGAAAGGATTATGCCTAGTATGACTTACAACAATATAAACGACGCTATGACGATGGGCAATGAACCGACGATGCGTCCGGGAGGCGGGAATTCGCTCGGTCGCATCGACAAGTACGAGCTGGTGCGCGAGCTCGGCGAGGGCGGGTTCGGCACCGTGTACCTGGCGAGGGACACGGTGGCCAATGTCGACGTCGCGATCAAGGGTCTGCCGCCGGAGGTGAAGCACAACTCGGTCGAGCTGGAGTCGATCCGCGGCAACTTTGCGCTCGTGAAGCGTCTGCGGCATCCGAACATCGTCGCCGTAACTGATCTCCACCTGGCGCAGAGCGTAAGGTATCTCTCCAAGGACGCAGAGGAGAAGCTTCGAGTGTTCCCCAGGGACACGATGGTCGTCATGGACTATGCTCCGGGTGTCACTCTCGCGCAGTGGCGCAGGCAGTTCCCGGGAGGGAAGGTTCCGCTGGACAAGGCGATTGCCGTGGTGCGGCAGGTCGCGTCCGCGCTCGACTACGCGCACGGGCAGAAGGTGCTCCACCGCGACGTGAAGCCCGCCAACGTCATGATCGAAGAGTCGTCGGACGGCAGGCTCGCGGCGCGCGTCCTGGACTTCGGCCTCGCGGCTGAGATCCGCTCGTCGATGGGACGCCTTTCGCGGGAGATACGCGACACGTCCGGGACGCGCCCGTACATGGCGCCTGAGCAGTGGATTGGCGGGAGGCAGGGCCCGGCGACGGACCAGTATTCGCTTGCAGTCCTCTTCTACGAATTGGTTGTCGGCGAGGTGCCGTTCTCGTCCGTGTTCGACTGTGGCGACACGGCGGTGATGCGGCTTGCCGTCACGACCGACGCGCCGGAAATCCCGCCGAGTCTGCCCAGGAACGTGCGCAGGGCGCTTGTCATAGCCCTTGCCAAGAAGCCGGAGGAGCGCTTTGCGAGCTGCGGGGACTTCGTAGCCGCGCTGGAAGGGGAGAAAGTGTCGCGCGGAGGCGCGGGGACGCGAAGCGCTGGCGTCGGCAGATTGCTGGCGGCCGCCGCGCTTATAGCCGCCATCGCCGCCGGCGGGTGGTGGTGGATGAAAGAAGGGACAAAAGGGACAGACAGGACAGACGGGACGAATGGCTCGTCAGTCGCTTCCGTCCCTGCCGTCGTTTCTGTCCCTGAGCCAAAACCAATCGCCGAACCCGCTCCCGACGACTCCGCCGAGGAATGGGCAAAGACCGAGGCAATAAATATTCGCATCGAGGCCAAGGTTGAACAGGGTAAGGTCGCTCGAATCTCCGATGCCGACGGTTTCGACAAGTGCAAGGATGCGCTTGCCGATGTGTTTGCAAGGGCGGAGGCCTACTTCGAGGACAAGGTTAAGCGCTGGAGCGAGGCGGCTCAGGGGTTCTCAAACTACGTCTCGCAATGTGCTGTGCTGCGGAAGCTCGACGTGGATCGGCGATCTGCGGTTTCGGCCCGCGACAGAGCCGCCGAAGCGAAGCGCAAGGCGGAGAGCGTCGATGCGAAGGAATATGCGGAGGCCCGCTGGCGCGAAGCAGATAAGCTCATGGGGAAAGGCGGCGACGAGTTCGGCCAGATGCGTTTTGCGGAGTCCAGCACGTCGTTTGCATTGGCAGCTGAGCAGTTCGTGAAGAGCGAGTCGGAAGCCAAGGCCGAACGCACCCGACGCTACGACGAGGCGAGAAAAGAGCGCGAACGTCTGGCTAAAGAGAAGCGTGAGCGCGAGGAACGCGAAGCACGGGAGCGCGAGGCGCCTGAGGTGGAGCGCAAGTCCAAGGTAGAGGCGGAGGCCAAGCTGGCCAAGGCCAAGTTCGAGATGATTGCTGCGCAGGGCGAGTCAAAGTCTGATGCCCCTAAAAGCTCTACGCCATGCGGCTTCACGGACAACCTCGACGAAGCCCTTGCGAAGGCGAAGGCCGAGGGCAAGCTCGTCTACGCCTGTTTTTCCGGAAGCGACTGGTGCGGGTGGTGCATGAAGCTTGAGCGGGAGGTTCTTTCCAGACCGGAGTTCCTTGCTGGCGTAAAGGACGACTTCGTGCTAGTGTTCATCGATTCGCCTAAGGACAAGACCGTTCTTTCCGGCCACGCGAAGACCGCCAATCCGAAAATGGTGAAGGAATACGGCATAAAGGGTTTCCCGACAGCGCTGATTCTCGACGGCGACGGAAAGCAAATCGGCGAGACTGGCTACCGCAAGGGCGGGCCCATCGAGTACGCGAAGCACTTGATGTACTTCCGAGAGGTGTACAAAGGACTCGGGAAGGCGAAGCGGGTGGAAGCGGAGAGTTGTCAATGTGCTCCAATGGTGAGGGCGGCAACTCCCATTGCGTATGGCGGTGATAATCCATGGCAATTAAAGCGACATGAAGAGAAAATGAAGCTTGTATCGGCGGGCGGTGCTAAGGTGGTATTTATCGGTGATTCTATCACACATTTTTGGGAAACAACAGGTAGAAAATATTTTTCCACGGACGAATATAGAATGCTGAATCTTGGTTTTGCCGGTGACCGTACAGAAAATGTGTTGTGGCGCATTGACAACGGAGAACTTGACGGCTATAAAGCGAAGTGTGTGGTGCTGCTGATAGGCACGAACAATACAGGTCATTTTCCGATTGAGAAGGAATCTCCAGATGATACCATTCTTGGCATTAAGACGATTCTTGAAAGGATTCGTGAGAAACAGCCAACCGCTATTATTGTAGTCATCGCAATTTTCCCCCGAGGTGCGAGTCCAGAAGAACCTTTGCGTCAGCGCAATGACCTTGTGAATCGTGGAATACAGAGATTTTGTGATGGTAAGACTGTGCTGTGGTGTGATTTTGGAAAAAGTCTCCTTGATGAGAAAGGCGATACTAAATGGGTGATGCCAGATAGGTTGCATTTAAATGCCAAAGGTTTTGAAATATGGTATGAGAATGTGAAACCATACATAGACTATGCTTTGTATGGTGGCCCGCCACCAGTAAATGCTGATGATATTGTAGCTGGGGTTACAGAATCGGCAGTCATCATGGCTGATTCCTGTTTGGACAAGAAGTTAATTGTCAAGGATTCTGGCACAACCTACCTTCGCAATGCGATAATGCCTTTTGTGCATAACGGGTCATTGCCTGGTGCAATAGGTGTTCTTTATAAGAGTGGGCAGCAGGAGACAGCTTGTATGGGGTGGGCCGATATGGGCAAACGCATTCCGATGTCAATGGATAGAACATTTATGATAGGTTCACAGTCGAAAGGCTTCTGCGGGGTTTGTATTGCCATGTTAGTAGAAGGAGGGATGATCAATCTTGACGATCCTATTTCGCGATACTTTCCGCAGTTCGCAAATATGATTGTAGAAGTCAAGGATGGGAATACAATAAAGAGTCGGACTGCCGCCAAAAACGAAATAACAATTCGTCATTTATTAACTCATTGTGCAGGTTTTCCGTTTGATGTCCCAAGTGTCTTGGAAAAGGGATGGACATCATGCCCAATTTCTCAAGTCGTGGCGGAGGCTGCTGCAAATCCTTTGGTGGCGGAGCCCGGAACCAAGATTCAATATTCCAACATAGGATTTGCAATCGCGGCAGCCATAATTGAGAAACTTAGTGGTCAGCGTTATGAAGAATTCTTGGAGAAACGGATTTTCAACCCTCTTGGGATGAGAGATACGACATTTAACCCCACGGATGAACAATTGTACCGCCGGGTCTCAATGTATACACTTTCACAAAACGCCGTCCCAGTATATGCACCTGAAAACAAATGGATGCCTTTGCCTCATAATGGGCCAACTGTATATGCACATCCTGCTATGGGGTTGTGGTCTACAGCAGATGATTTAATAAAGTTTTATCAGATGATCATGTCAAAGGGCGTTGGGGCTAATGGTGTGCGATTATTGCAAGAGCAAACGGTTCTGGAATTATTGGCAACTTCGCAACGCCCGTCAAATCTGAATTCCACACAAGGATATTCACTTGGGTTTCAAATTCTGAAAGATGAACCAGGTTGGTTGGGACATGGAGGTGCTTGGGGTACATATTTCAAGGTTAATATCGACAAGCAAGAACTGTTCCTTTGGGTTGTACAATTGTGTGGTGGTCCGCGTCCTTGGGATGCGCATAGACAAGAATCGGCAGAGCTGTTCTTTAAAAATGTGTCATCGGTAAAAGATAATGACCTCACAACAACGGATGACGGCGTAATAAAGGAACAGACAGTCAGAAGTGCCAAGGCGGTACGAGGTGAGCAAAGGCATTTTATACAAAAAAACGAACAATGTAGGCAGAACGAATCTCGCAAGGTTGTGCGAGCATTAACAGGGAAGTGGGGGTGTACTACAAAGTCTTCAAGCGACACCTGGACTGCGACATATAAGTATGAGTACGATTTTCAAGACGATGGAAGTTACACCGATTCGTTTACCTCAGAGCGTGTTAGTGGAAAGTACGTTGGATGCAAAATAGAAGGTTGCGGGAACTGGACTTTAACCGAAAACAGGTTAGTATTGCGCCCTAAGAGTTTTTCGATCAATGGGGGCTTAGCACAGTCTTATAAAACACCAGTTGTGCATACATATGATTTGTTGTGGAAGGAAGATGGAATTTTTGAATTACGCCAAACTGAGTTGGTAAAATCATACAAGGATGGAAGACAGACGACGTACAATTATGATGAACAAGGTCGTGAAGTTTCTTGGCACAAAGGTGAAACGGGAGAGTTTTGCACCATCCAGACTCCGAAGGTGTTCAAGAGGGTTTCTAATTGATGTACAAAGTAAATCTGAGATTGGACGGTTGTAGCTTTGCCTGTGCATGTCATATTCATGAGAAGAAGATGTAAAACATGCCATTGTTCATGAGCGAGGCTGAGAGACGGCGGGATGCGCGGCGGCGGAGGAGACGCTTACTGCGCAAGGTGCAGAACGCTGTCGATGCGGCGCGAGCGGCGGAGAGGCGGCCCGAGCGAAGCAGATGCGCTAGCAGGGGTTCGAAAGCCTGGCCGCTGCTTGACATAAAGCAATAAAACAATATATAATACTTGACATGAAGACGACATTGGACATACCCGATGCGCTTTACCGCGAGTTCAAGGCGAAGACGGCGACAAACGGCGAGAAGATGCGCAACGCCGTCATCGCGTTCATCGTCGCCTACAACGCCGGCGAATGGCGGCGTGACGGCGCGGCGGCGACACGGCCAAGTGCGCGGAGGAGAAGCGTGAAGCAAAAGTTGCCGGAGTGGGCGGGAATCGCCGAGCCGTTCATCACGAAGTACCCGGACGAGCCGCTCAACAGCGAGAAGATGCGCGACAACATCGTCGCGGCGAGAAGGGCAGGGCTTCAATGACGTACGGATGCGACACGTCATTCTTGATGCGGATACTGACCAACCACCCTAGGCCGCTTGCAACAAAGGTGATCATGGAGGCCTACGGGCGCGTACAGGACGGGCATCTGTTCGAGATATCCGACTTGACGCTTTCGGAGGCATACTATTCGCTCCAGGCGAGCTACGGGGTGTCCAAGGCTGATGCGCTGACGCTCCTCAGGAAGATTTCCGAGGCTAAGGGATTTGTCGTCAGCAAGCATGCCAAAGACGTGCTTGCGATTCCGAATATCGCAAAGGCCAGTCCTGGTTTTGTGGATAGATTGATACACGGCGAGTATTTTGCCGACTTGAAAACGACGGTCGCCTGTGAGAAGTCGTTCAGGAAACTGCCGCTGACAGAGGTTTTCGCTGCAGCGTCCACTTGCAAGGATAAGCACCACGGAGATTGACCATGCCCCACGACACCATAAGCGACGCGGCGACGATGCAGGGAGGCACGCAGGGGACGCTCCTCGCGGGACGCTACCATATCGTCAGACAGCTCGGGCAAGGCGGGATGGGGTCGGTGTGGCTCGCCGAGGACACGCAGCTCGACAACAAGCAGTTCGCCATAAAGATGCTGCCGAGTATCTTGGTGAGCAACAAGCGCGCGTACCGGCAGCTGAAGGACGAGGCGCTTGTCGCGATGAAGCTCACCCATCCGAACATCGTGCAGATCCGCGCCTTCGAGGAGAACAACGGCAACCCGTTCCTCGTGATGGACTACATTGACGGCGAGACGCTGGACGATTATCTGGCGGAAGTCGGGAACGGGGAAGATGGAACGGGGAACGGTAGGGCGGCCTCGACGAGGCCGCCGTCTGGCGGGCTTCCCGAAGACGAAGTGATCCGCCTACTGAAGCCCATCGCCGCCGCGCTCGACTATGCGCACTCGAAAGGCGTGGTGCATCGCGACGTAAAGCCTGGCAATGTAATGATTGCCAAGGATGGCACGCCCTACATCCTCGACTTCGGCATAGCGCGAGAGATACAGGAGACGATGACCCGTGTCACGGGCAAGTTGTCAAGCGGGACGCTCCTCTACATGTCGCCGGAGCAGCTGAACGGCGACGCGCCGACGCCTGCGCAAGATATCTACGCCTTCGCCGCGATGGTGTATGAGTGTTTAAAGGGCGAACCACCGTTCGTGCGGGGTGCGATAGAGGACCAGATCAAGAACAAAGTCCCCGATCCGCCGGTAGGGCGCGGTGACCCCACCGCGCCACTCATTGCCGGCATAATGGCCGGTCTCGCGAAGAAGCCCGAAGATCGTCCTCCGACATGTGCGGCGGTGTTGGTTGGCGATGGTTTTCAACGCAAAGCCGCAGAGTCGCAGGGAGACGAGGGCCCGAAAGAGGAAGATGGTGATCCTGGGCGCGTAGACCCCTGTGTTGAAGCTACGGTGGAGAAGGAACATGTAGAACGTGTAGAGTCGTCGAGTCCGCCGAAACGGACCAGAGCGGGGATTGCGTTTCCGATATTCTGCATTGTGGCGGCGCTTTTGGCTATCGGAGGGGTTTTGTGGCATCGCGGGCAGCAGCGTAAGCAGGCGGAACGGAGGCGGATCGTCGCCGCGCAGAAGACGGTGCATAAGCAAGTGCAAGCAATAGAACATAGTAAAGTCCAGCTCTGGGAGGGCGGCCCATATTGGGCCGACAGAAACATCGGAGCGGAAAATCCGTGGGATTACGGCTACTACTTCTGGTGGGGCGATACCGTCGGCTACAAGCGCGTCAACGATGCTTGGGTCGCAAGTGATGGGTCGTCGTCGAACTTCGCATACAGACATAACACGCCGACTTTTGCCAAGAGCGTCCCCGCGCTGAAGAGCGCGGGATGGATTACGGTAGGCAATGTCTTGTCAGCGAAACATGACGCGGCGCGGGTGCAATGGGGTGGTGGATGGCGTATGCCGACAAAGCAGGAAATTGAGGGCCTTTGCAGAAAATGCGATTGGACGTGGACGATGATGAATGACGTGAGAGGGTACATTGTTCGTGGCAGGGGCGACTACGCCTCCGCTAGCATTTTTCTTCCCGCCTCCGGCTACGGTTACGGCACTTCGCTTGACTGTGTCGGTTCGGACGGCTACTACTGGTCGTCCGTCCCGGACGAGGACAGCAACAACGCATGGTGCCTCGACTTCTATTCGGGCAACCACAGCACGCCCAGGTACGCCCGCCTCCACGGGCAGTCTGTTCGCCCAGTCAAAGGGTTCACCAAATAATTCTTTAGTTATTGGTGGGGTTAAACGATGTTGAAATACCGAATCTTCATATCGAGCGTGTAGGGCGAGTTCGCGGCGGAACGAAAGGCAAGGTCATGACCTACGACACGATAAGCGACGGGATGACGATACAGCCGGGGGCGGCGGGGACGCTCCTCGCGGGGCGCTACCGCATCGTGCGCCAGCTTGGCCAGGGCGGCATGGGGTCGGTGTGGCTCGCCGAGGACACGCAGCTTGATGGTAAGCTTTTTGCGATTAAGATGCTGCCGAGCATTCTGGTGAGCAACAAGCGGGCGTACCGGCAGCTGAAGGACGAGGCGCTTGTCGCGATGCAGCTGATCCATCCCAACATCGTGCAGATCCGCGCCTTCGAGGAGAACAACGGCAACCCGTTCCTCGTGATGGACTACATCGACGGCGTGACGCTGGATGATTATTTGGCGGATTGTTGTGGTGATGTTTTAACGCAGAGGCGCAGAGACGCAGAGGGTGGCGATGGTAGGGCGGCCTCGACGAGGCCGCCGTCTGGCGGGCTTTCGGAGGGAGAAGTGATCCGCCTCCTCAAGCCAATCGCCGCTGCGCTCGACTACGCGCACGGCGAGGGCGTGGTGCACCGCGACGTCAAGCCCGCGAACGTGATGATTCGCAAGGACGGGCATCCTTTTATACTCGACTTTGGCATCGCGCGAGAGATAGAGGAGACGATGACGCGGGTGACGGGCAAGCTGTCTTCGGGGACGCTCCTCTACATGTCGCCGGAGCAGCTGCGAGGGCTGCCGCCCAAAAAAGAGCAGGACATTTATTCGTTCGCCGCGATGGTGTATGAGTGTTTGATGGGAGAGCCGCCATTCAGCAGGGGGCAGGTCGAGTACCAGATACTCAACGAACAGCCCGAGCCGCTTGACCCACATTTTGCAAAAAGTGGGTCGGTGATGCAGGGCCTCGCCAAGAAGCCCGAAGATCGGCCTTCGACATGTGCGGCGGTGGTTGAGGAACAGAGAGACGAGAGCCCGAGAGAGAGAGCTGGTGATCCTGGTCGCGTAGACTCCTGTCTCGAAGCTACGACGGGAAAGAAGCGCGCAGGAAGTGGGGCGCTGCCGGAGTATACACAGGCGGATTGCATTCGGCTCATGGCCGATGCGAAGGTTGCGCAGCGGCACGCGGCGAGGTTCTCGGGGGACCCGGCGTGCAAGATGGAGATTCAGGAAATCGAGGACGATTTCGTCCGTGCCGATGCCATCTTCGCTGAGAAACAATGGGCCCTGGCCGCAGAGTGCTATGCAAGGATAGTGGAACGCGGAAAGAAGTTAGAGGAGGGGGTTGCCCGTCGTACAGCCGAGGAGAATGCCCGCCGCGAAACAGAGGCAAGGGCTCGTCGGGATGCGGAGGCAAGGAAATGGCAAGAGGCGGCGGAGCGAGCCCGCCTCGCGGCCTTGCCCAAGACTGGCGATGTAAAACCGCTTACACTCCCGGGCGGGGCGAAGATGGAGATGATATACGTTGGACCGGGTTCGTTTGTGATGGGGAGCCCGCAAAGCGAAGAGGTAAGGGATGATGACGAGGCCCAACATCGTGTTACTCTGACAAAAGGCTTCTGGCTTGGAAAGTACGAGGTGACGCAGGAGCAGTGGCAAAGTGTGATGGGTGACAATCCTTCGCATTTCAAAGGCGATAGGAATCCTGTTGAGTGCGTGTCATGGGAAGATTGCCAGAGATTCATCGAGAAGGTCAACGCCCGTCTGAACTGCGGAGCGAGGCTGCCGACTGAGGCCGAATGGGAATACGCTTGCCGAGCAGGCACGGCGACGGCCTATTTCTGGGGGAATGCCCTCAACGGTGACAAGGCAAACTGCGACGACACCTTTCCGTGCGGAACGACGCTGAAGAAACGTTGGCGGCAAAGGACGACGCAGGTCGGATCATATGAAGCTAATCCATGGGGTTTCTACGACATGCACGGCAATGTCTGGGAGTGGTGTAATGATTGGCATGGTAGTTATGGTGGCAATGCGACAGACCCACAAGGACCAGCTTCGGGCGGGGGCCGTGTCTTGCGCGGCGGCGGCTGGTTCAACAACGCGCGGAACTGTCGCTCTGCGTGCCGCAACTGGTTCCAGCCCGGCGGCCGCGACAGCAACTGCGGCTTCCGCCTCTGCTGCGACAGGATGCCGCCGCAATGAAGGATTTGCTATAATTCCAGCCACATGAAATACCCAACCTTCATATCGAGCGGCATGGTGAGTGTCTTACGAGGTCAACAAGGGAGAAAACAGCAATGAAAAAGCTCATGATGGCAACGGCAATCGCCGCAGTGGCTTGCGGATGTATTGTCAAGCAGCCGATTCCAAGGGGGGTCGACGCTCTTACAGACGAAGACATCAGCATGATGGTCGGCCACGCCATGGAGAAGATATACAAAGACGTCAACGTAAGAAGGATGGCCGGGAAGTCGCCAAACGTCCGCATTGTTGCGAAGATTCAGCCGTTCGAGATGCCGAATCTGCCGGATGACACGCGAACGAGGGAGATCGCCTCGGAACTGGAGATGCGATTGTGCAAAGAGATGACCGACGGGGGCTTGTTCATCTTCCCCGATGCCGCGGGCGGAGCTGCCTCAGGAGCCGCGCTGCAGCCGGATTACATTCTAAAGGGAAAGCTCTCCTGCATGATTAAGGAGAATGACATTTCTTCAACCTCCGAGTTCAAGTTGCAATTGGACATGGTCGACGTTCGTACTGGCATTGCGACCTGGAGGGGCACCGTTGCTCTAGCCAAGAGAAGTGAATGAAATCGGCGGCATAGCGGCAGCTTGCATATTTGCACCGGGTGCAACGAGAAATTTATGCAGAGGCAATTTATCTGCATAGTCCATGTTGGCCTGTTTGGCGCTACGCGCGAGCACGAAAACCCGTTGCCTTGCCGACCGGCGCGTTGCGCCGATTGCGATACCGGAATGCCGCAACGGTTCGAAGGCCTTCGACCTTCGCCGTGCGGTATTCTGGCATCGCGGCCTGTCGGCCGTCGGCAAGGCAGCGGGACACGAAAGCCGCCTACGCGGTCCACGAAAGCGCCCTTACGGGCTTCACGAAAGAAAGCCGCAACATTGGCGATCTGAAGCCTTTGGTTTTCGTGTGCCACGAAGGTGGCTTTCGTGCCGCGGGCATCTGGCGCAGACCGAAGGTCGAGCCGGCGCGGAGACGGCGGGCGAAGGTCGACCTAGCAGAGCAATCCCCATAAAGCCAACGGAACCACCTTGCGACCTTCAAGCCACATCGTCGACGCGCCGGCTCAAGCGGCGAAGCCGCGCGTCAGATGCGCCGCGTTTCGTGGTCGCGCGCCAGCGCATGCACCTATATGACAATATATGCGTAATGCGCAAATGCTGGCGATTCGCCGTCTCCTTGCATAAATCGCTCGTTGCACCCATTTGCGCCGGTGCACGGTCAGGGCTCATGGATTTTGATATAATAGCGCCACCATGAAGACAAAGACTATCCTCGCGCTGTCCGTCGTAGCGGTTTGCGTCACCGCTGTCGCAAAGGAGACAATGCCGCCCGTTCCGCGTCCGGAGCCGGTCTTCGTGCCGATGGTCGTCCGCACCAACGAGCAGCCGGTCGCCGTCTCGTCGGCTTCGGAGACCGTCGCCGACAATGGCCTGTACCACATGGTGAAGACGACCGTCACGTTCACCAACCCGAACTCGCGCGTATTCGAAGGCGAGCTGGAGTTCCCCGTGCCGGACGGCGCGACGGTCTGCGGCTACGAACTGGAGGTGAACGGCGCGATGGTGCCGGGCGTGGTCGTCGGCAAGGAGGAGGCGCGCACGGCGTTCGAGAACGAGAAGCGCAAAGGCGTGGACCCGGGCGTCGTGGAGCATGTAAAGGGGAACGTCTGGCGCACGCGCATATATCCGCTCAACCCGCGAACGCCGCGTCGTGCGTCCGTCACGGTCATCGAGCCGATCTCTGGCGGCGAGCTGACCGTCGTCGAGCGCGACGGCGACGACGTATTCGTCGGCCGGCGGCGAATCGCGGCCGCCAGCTCGTCTCGCCGCGAGCGCCTGGGCCGAGCCGCAAAGGCGACGATCTTCTGGGACGCCTCCTTCTCCCGCCACGGCAAGGTCGCCGCCGACCGCGAGCTCCTGGCGTGGCTGCCTGAGAAGGGCGAGTGGGACCTCGTCGTCTTCCGCAATGTCGTCGAGAAGCCAGTCCGCTTCACCGAACGCGCCGCGCTCCTCGCCGCCGTCGACGCGCTCGTCTACGACGGCGGAACGTGCCTGGAGAGTGTAAAGTGTAAAATGGAAAGTGTAAAGTGTTGTGAGAAGTTCCTCTTCACCGACGAGTACGACGTCGAGGCGGCGGAGATGCGCCTCATCGACGTGCGGAAGGTCGCGGCGGACGAGAAGCCTCCCGCAGAGCCCAAGGAGGGCCGCCTCCTTGCAGTCGCCTGGGCGGCGAACCGCGTCGCCGACATAGCGGCGCAGGCCTCTGCGAACAAGAAGGAGCTGGTCGACATAGGCCGGCGTTACGGCGTGGCGAGTCCCGTCACGTCGCTCATCGTGCTCGAGAGGCTAGACCAGTACCTTCAGTACAAGATAGAGCCGCCGAAGTGCATGTTGTTCCACGACGAGTGGGCGAGGCGTCGCGCGGCGGACGATGACCCGATCGCCGCGAAGAAGGCGAAGGCGGACCACGAGAACCGGCTGCTCGGGCTGTGGGAGGAGCGCGTACGGTGGTGGAACGATCCGATTCCCAAGAATCCGACGCCGAAGAGCGGGCTCTTCGACCAGGTCGTGGAGGGCGTAAGCGAGGCGTTCAGCAGCGACAGTTCCGTGTCGCGGGCCCGCGGCATGCGCCGTAGCGCGGCCATGCGCAGCGAGCCGCGCGCGGTCGAGGCCGCGGCCGCTGGCGCGGG
>JAFRBA010000041.1 GCA_017405115.1 Kiritimatiellia bacterium | reverse complement strand
GTGCGCGGCCCGCGGCGGCCAGCCGGGGCGGCCCCGCCTCCTGCCGCGCCGCCGACAGTCGGCTTCGACTTCGCCGAGAGCGAGATGCGCTGGCGCGCGCGGTCGACGCCTATGACCGTGACCATCAGCCTGTCCCCCGCCTTCACAACGGCCGCAGGGTCCGTCACAAAGTTGTCAGAGAGCTCCGAGACGTGTACGAGCCCGTCCTGGTGAACGCCTATGTCCACGAACGCGCCGAAGGCCGTCACGTTCGTGACGACTCCCTCGAGCCTCATGCCCTCGCGCACGTCCTCGATCTTCGTCACGTCCTCGCGGAACTTTGGCGGCTCGAACGTCTTGCGCGGGTCGCGCCCCGGCTTCATCAGCTCGGACACGATATCCTTCAGCGTCGGCTCGCCGACGTCGTTCGTTATGTAGCGCCTGATGTCGATCTTCTTCGCCGCCATGGAGTTGCCGACGAGGTCGCCGACTCCGAGGCCGACGTCCGCCGCCATCCGCTCCACGAGCGCGTAGCGCTCCGGATGCACGGCCGACGCGTCCAGCGGATTCGCCGCGCCGCGGATGCGCAGGAAGCCCGCGCACTGCTCGAACGCCTTGGGCCCGAGGCCTTTCACCTTCTTGAGCTGCTCGCGGCTCGAGAACTTCCCGTTGGCGTCGCGCCACTCCACTATCGCCTTGGCGAGCGCCGGGGTGAGGCCCGACACGCGCTCCAGCAGCGGGGCCGACGCCGTGTTCAGCTCCACGCCGACGCCGTTCACGCAGCTCACGACGACTTCGTCGAGCTTGCTGCCGAGAAGCGGCTGGTGCACGTCGTGCTGGTACTGCCCGACGCCTATCGCCTTCGGGTCGATCTTCACGAGCTCGGCGAGGGGGTCCTGCAGGCGGCGGCCAATCGAGATCGCGCCGCGCACGGTGAGGTCGAGGTCGGGGAACTCCTTGCGGGCGATCTCGGACGCCGAGTACACTGACGCCCCCGCCTCGCTGACGCTCACCACTATCGGAATCGGCACCTCGGGGTGCTGGGCGTGCAGCTTCTTCAGCGTCTCGCGCACGAACGCCTCGGTCTCGCGCCCCGCCGTTCCGTTGCCGACGGCGATCGCCTCGGCCTTGTACTTGTAGACTATGAGCGCAATCGCCTTCTCGGCCTCCGCCGGCTTCTGGGTCGGATAGAT
This sequence comes from Kiritimatiellia bacterium, assembly GCA_017405115.1. The sequence continues at coordinate 11,318 of JAFRBA010000041.1, read as the reverse complement.
CACGGTCTTGCCGAGGTACTTGCCGGTGGAGTCCATCATCGCGACCTTGCATCCGGTGCGAATGCCCGGGTCGATCGCCAGGACGGCCTTCTCGCCCAGCGGAGAGGCCAGGAGGAGGTGCCGCAGGTTCTCCGCAAACACCTCGACGGCCGCGCGGTCAGCCGCCATCTTTTTCTCCACAGTCGCGTCTATCTCGCAGCTCGGCGCCAGCAACCGCTTGTAGGCGTCTTCCGCGGCAAGGCGAATCTGCTCCGCGGCGGACGGCCGCGCGCAGCCCGGCGCGGCCTTCGCGACGAGGCTCATCATCTGCTCGACGACAGGCTCCCTGTCCAGCTCAAGACGAACCCAGAGCACGCCCTCCTTCTGTCCGCGGCGGATGGCGAGGTAGCGGTGCGACGGAATGGTCGCGAGCGGCTCCTCGAAGTCGTAGTACTGCTCGAACTTCGTCGGCTCCGCCGGCTTGGGGCTCGCGACCTCGCTCCGCACCTTCGACTTCGTCACGAACGCCTGGCGCACGCATCCGCGCACGTCGGCCATGTCGGCTATGCGCTCCGCGATGATGTCGCGGGCGAACTGCAGGTCCTCGTCGGACCCGGAGAACGCGGCGCCGTTCCATATGTCGTCCGCCAGCGGCTCGTACCCCTTCTCCTTCGCGACCTGAGCGCGCGTGCGGCGCTTCGGCTTGTATGGCTGGTAGAGGTCCTCGAGCGCGCTCTTCTGCCAGCAGCCGGCGATCTTCTCGCGCAGCTCGTCGGTGAGCTTGCCCTGATCCTCGATGGACTTCAGCACCGTCGCCTTCCGCTCCTCCAGCTCGTTGTAGTAGGCGAGGCGCTCCTGTATCTTGCCGATCTGCACTTCGTCGAGGTTGCCGTGCGCCTCCTTGCGGTAGCGCGCGATGAACGGCACGGTAGAGCCGTCCGCGAGAAGCCTTGCGACAGCCGTTGCCTGGCCAGCCCCGACGCCGACTTCCGCAGCGACGCGGGCGAGAATTCCTGCGTTTTCCATAGGGTGAGTATTATACCATTTCTGCCGCCGGCCGGCCCGCTAGCCCCCTACGACCCTGCGCAGCTCCGCAAGCGTGTACGGCTTGGCGAGGAACACGTCGTAGGGATGACCGCTGAACATCTCGCGAATCTCGTCCTCAGATGAGCCGGACGACACGATTACGCGGACCTGCGGAGCGGCGACGCGGAACGCGCGGAGGAGCCGCACGGTGTCTATGCCGCCGAGGTGCGCGTCGAGTATGATCGCGCGCAGCTGCGAGGCGCGGCGGCGCACGACGGCCAGAGCCTCGCGGCGGTCGCGCGCGACACGCGGCTCGAGCTTAAGCGCCTTCAGCAGGATGGATATCGTCTTGAGTATCGACTCGTCGTTGTCCACGACCAGCACGTCGCCGGAGAGCGCCTGCTGCTCCGCAACGCTGTCCGCGGGCTTCTCCGGCTGCGGCTCCGCCTCGGGCAGGGTCGAAGCCGGCAGGAAGACCTGGAACTCGGTCCCCTCGTCAAGCCGGCTGCGCACGCGAAGGCCGCCGCCGTGGGCCTCCACGATCGTCCGCACCGTCGCAAGCCCGAGCCCGCGCCCCAGCGACTTGGAGGAGACGTACGGGTCGAAGATGCGGCCGAGGATGCCGGGCTCGATGCCGGGCCCGTCGTCGCGGATGCGGAACAGCACGCCCCTGCCCTCGGCGAGGGGATGCTCCGAGACGAAGTCGGAAGCCTCTTCGTGCGTCATCTCGAACGGCACCGCGCTCAGGCTGATGTGGCCGGGACGCGAACCTATCGCCTCCCCGGCGTTCTTGACTATGTTGAAGAGCACCTTCCAGAACTGGTTGGGGTCGACGTCCACGTCCGGCGTCGCGTCGTCCGCGTCGATGGTGAGGACGATGTTCCTGCCGACGAGACGGGAGGCGAGCTGGCGGACGTCCTCGACGACCAGCCGCGAATGGGCGCGCATGAGCGTTATCTTGTTTTCCCCGGCGTAAGTCGTGAGCTCGCGCATCATGGCCGCACCCCGGCGGACGGCATCGCGGATGACCTCCAGCGCCTTCGCCGGGCCTGCGGCGTCCGCCTCGGCGTCCGCGGCCTCGGCCGCCTGGAGCATCACGGACAGCACGTTGTTCATGTCGTGGGCGATGCCCGCGGCGAGAGCCGTCAGCGACTCGCGCTTCGAGCTGTCGAGCGCGCGCTGCTCGGCCGCGAGGCGAAGCTTGTGCTCCGCCACCTCGGCGGACACGTCGCGCACGATCGCCATGACGAAGTGCTCGTCCATACGCGTGAGGCGTAGCTCGAAGTGGCGCGTCGGCACCGAGCGCGGCACGCCCTCGGGACGCTGCACCTTGAGCCGCACCCTGCCGATCGACCCTGTCGCGAAGGTCTCTGCCAGCGCGCGGGCGAACTCGTCCACGTCGCCGGCGCCGAAGACCGCCGCGTCAGGAGGCTCGCCGTGGCGGAAGCCCGGCAGAGGCTCGACGCCCTCGGCCTCCTTCGAGACGGTCACGAGCTTTCCCCGGGAGTCGAATATCGCGACCGCGTCCGGAAGGCAGCCTATGAGGGCCTTGTGGCGCTGCTCCATCTGGGCTATCGCCACGGTGCGGGCCGACACCGTCTCCAGCATCCTGTTAACGGACGCGGCAAGCATGGCGAACTCGTCCTTGCCCTCCCATTCGAGTCTCGGGCAGCCCGCCGCCTGGTGCCGCTCGCCAAGCTCCAGGACGGCCTTAGTCATGCGGGAGAGCGGGTTGAGCAGCATCCTGCCCTGTATCCAGAATATCGGCAGGACGACGAGTATGCCCACCAGCGCGACGAAGAACGTGAGCCTGCTGATGGCGAGCGCGGCGACCGACGAAAGAGTGCGCGGCAGGGAGACCGCAATCATCGTTATGGCGTTGCCGACTATGTCGCGCACCGCGAAGACAGCCTCGAACGGCACGGCGTCGAGATCCCAGAAGCCGCCGGAGTAGAAGCTGGCCGCCTCGGAGAAGAGCGGCGCGAAGCCGAAGCTGTTCCGCGCGCTCCCGTCCGCAGGGCCCCTGGCCCTGGTCCGCGCGACGATGTCGGAATTCCTGTTCGTCACGCGAATCGACATGCCGGAGTGGTTGTCGCTCATGGACCTGGCGAACTCGTCGGCGTCGAACGGCACGCCCACCGCGAGGAAGGCACCGCCCCTGCGGCAGATGGTGACGTAGTGCTGGCGGCCCACAAGGCGCATGAGCCCTACGGGGTTGGTGTCGCCGCCCTGTCCCGCGGAAAGGCTCTGGCACCAGGCGGACATCGTCTCGCGGTAGATCGCGAGGCGCGACTCCGAGACGGGCACCACCTCGCCGCGAACGTTGCGGCAGAAGCCCTCGACCGGCTCTCCGTCTTCCGAGAGCCTGACGGCGAGGGATATGACCGGCTCGCGCCCGCTGGGCGAAACGAGTTCGCGGAGGTCTACGGCCCCGGTGCCTGGCTGCGCCTCGTCCAGGCAGGCGAGGATGCGGTGGCGCGCGCGCTCCGCATCGCGGTAGGCGATGCGGGAGAGGTCGGACCCGATCTCCTTGACCCTGGCCTCGGCATCGCGGACGAGATGCACGAGCACCACGCGCCCTCCAGCGTAGAAAAGCGCCAGAAGCGTCAGCAGAAAGACCGCCGTGGATATCGAGTAACGCGTGCGGATGGAATGTATGCTGCGAGAGAACGCCCCCTGCCTCGGGACGCCGCCTGAACTTCCTTCTGATGCATTCATGCGCATATTATACCACGAACCGGCGCCTTTGCGCTGAAAGGAAGCCCCGCCTGCTGCGTCACGCTACAGGAACTCGCCCGGCGCGAGGTTGCGGCCGTAGATGCGGATGCCGCGGAGGTCGCCCTTGAAGTTGTCCTTCGGGTTCCACACCCACGAGCACTTCGCGCCGATGATGAGGTGCGTCTCCCACTCGTGGTTCGCTATCGGCGCGGAGTCGACCTCGCCCTGCAGCTTGCCGCCGACGTAGAGCTTCAGCTTGCGAAGGTCGTAGACGGCCTGTATCTTCGTCCACCTGCCAGGCTCGAGCCGCGCCTCCGACACGACCTCTCGGTTCACGAACGCGCCCTTACGCGGCGCTCCCGCGACGCCCTCGTTCTCGCTCCGCCGCGCCACGCGGACGCGTCCGTCGGCGAGCACGTCCAGCGATATCTGGTTGTTGCCGCTGCCGAAGAGCCCCATCTCGCGGCCAAGCTCCGCCGGACGCACCTCGATCTCGTACGTCGACGCGCCCGGAAACGCCGTGCCGCCCATGACGACCACATAGTCGTTGGAGCCATTGAACGAAAGGTAGCCCTTCCCGTGTCCGTCGCTTCTCCATACCGTGCGGAACGCGTCAGACGGAGCTTCGAGCGCACCGTTGTGGTAGTGGTTGTAGCCCTGGTGGCCGAGGTGCCCGCCGCCATAGCCAGAGCCGCGAACGGAGCCGTTGTGCCTGTAGCCCGATGCGTCGAGCAGGAACCTGCCCGCATCGGAATCGCACGGATAGTGCCAGAACGGGACACGCGCGGCCTCGATCCTGTACGACGCAATCGTGCCGTCCTCCTTTTTCACGGGCAGATCGACCTCGCCGGCGCGCGAACCGTCCGTGTGCCAGACCGGCAGCGTCTGCGCCTTGCGGCCCCCGGAGTTCTCGATCTCGAGGTGGTAGTAGTGGAGACCCGCGCCAGGGTCTGGCAGGTCGAACACCTGCTGCATCTTCGCCTTGAGCCGTCCGTCCGCCGTGCGGTAGAAGTCGCTCCAGTCGCGCTTGACGGTCGTGAATGCGTAGCCCTGCGCAGGGCCGACCCAGCCCTTGTTGGCGAGATACCCGGTGAACACGGTCTGTCCGCCCTTCGAGACCAGCGTGCCGCCCTGCGCGACGCCGCCCATCGTCCAGTCGACGCGCCCGTCGGTGCGAAGGCGGTTGCGCGTCGAGCGCGCCCAGTACATGTGGTAGCTCCTCAGCGACGGAGAGACGAGCGTCATGGGGCTGAAGTCCGTGAAGCGCTCCTTGCCCTGCCACGTGTACCGCACGCGCGGGACGATCCCGCGTTCGCCGGCGAAGTACGTCGACGGCACGGAGTACGACTCGCACCTGAAGTCGTCGAGCGTCATCTTGCGCGGCTTGAACGTGCGCAGAACCTCTCCCGCCGTGTTGCAGATCTCGAGCCTGACCTCAATCTCCTTCGCCTTGGAATCTATGGGAAACGCCATCACCTCGAAGTCGAGGTTCTCCCAGCCGAGCTGTATCGTGTTGTGGTTCGTAAGCACGATCTCAGGCTCCTTCTCGAAGCGGAACTTGCGTCCCTTCCACTTGTACAAGGCCCATTCAAGATACCTCAGCAGGAAGTCCTCGCGCTCGTAGCACGGAAACACCAGAGAGTTCTCGTAGTGGTCGAACAGGTTCGTGAGCATTTCGCTGTCGGGGTCGGACGCGAAGTAGGTTTCGACGCTGTCGCGCCACTCGCGGCTCAGGTGCACCTCAAGCCCGCCCATGTGGTAGTGGCAGGTGTACGTCGAGTGGATGCCGCCCTCGTATATCTTGCCGGGATACTCCTTCATCACGCGACCCAGCACCTCGGCGCACATGTGCTGCGACGCGATTCCCGCCGAGCCGTAGTTGCTTACGCCGTCGAACACCTGCAGGAACTTGCGAAGCTCGCCCTCGAAGTGCTCCGCCGTCGCGCCGCTGCCGCCGCGCGCCATCGCGAGCGAGCGGAAGTTGGCGAGGTACACCATGCGCCCGAACTCGGCGTCGAGCGAGTCGAAGATGCGCTTCCACTCCTCTATCGAATACTTGTACGGCGTGTAGACGAGCATGACGGGGTGGCCGCCTGCGCGAAGGACGCGCGGATTCTCCTTCAGGTCCTTGCGGAACTGTCCGAGTATGCGCTTCATGGACTTTATCGAGTCGTCGGCCGTCTTCGAGTAGAAGCCGAAGAACATGCCGACCTTCAGGTCCTTGTTCTCGCTCCGCGCCGCCGCGTCGAGGAGCCCGCGCCACACGCCGGTCCACGCGCCCGGCTCGTTTATCTCAGGCACGAACGCGGTGAGGCCGTACTCCGCGCAAAGCTCCATGCCGCGACGCCACGCGTCGTCGCCGGAGCGTATCCACGGTATGTTCGGCCCGCCGTACGCGTCCGCAGCCGGCTTGTCGAGCGGGAACCACGGGTTCACCTGAACCGCCACGGTGCCCTTGTAGTCGCTCTTGTCGAACGGCGGACGCATGTCCTCGCCGTTCACAGCCATAGCCGCAGCAGCAGCCAGCGCCGCGGCAAGAATCTTGCTTCTCATGTTAATTATCCTTTCAATTTATCAAGTTATATCATGGCGTAAAGTACGTCACGAATTTTACGCCATGAACTGCGTCGGTTCACTACTGCTTGTCCCAGTCGGGATAGACCAGCCCCGGAAAGTCCGGCAGAATCACTTTTCGCTGTCAGGGAATTTCAGAGTAACTGGACACATAAGACGTATGCCTGCCAGGTAATTGCCGTTTGGACTCGGCATACGCCGCGCACACCGATGCTGATAGTATTGATCATTGTAGTGTCCACCACGATGGACGCGAATCGAGTTTGCAATGCCGGTCGCATTCTCGTCAGACGGTCCTTCTGGCTCATAAGAAACCGACACCGACGGATTGAAATTCGTCTCGGTATAGAGGTCGAGACACTGCTCCCAGACGTTGCCAATCATATCGTAGAGGCCGAAGTCATTCGGCGCTTTCTCGCCTACGCGACGACACTTGCCTCCATTATACGCACCCCAGGCAAGCTTGCCTAGGCTGTTTTGGGCCGTCGCTTGCGATGTCGGGTTCGACCCGTCATACAGTATGTCGCCGCAACCTGCACGGCAGGCAAACTCCCACTGAGCCTCCGTCGGCAGGTCGAAGTCGATGCCCGTCTTGGCACGAAGTTGGGCAATATACGAACCGCTCTGCACCTTGTGGCGCATGCTCGGCCAATTGGAATCAGCTGTGTTGCCGCGCGCCATGCTCTGCTTATATGATCCAAACGGGCGCGGGCAGTACGGCTTGTCCTCGGCGGAAGCATAAGAAAACCCGCTGTAGTCGTACTGATAGTCGCTGTTCAATGTGCATGGCGAGTTGTTGTACTGGTTTCTCGTCACAATGAACACGCCCATATAATAGTCGTTCGTCAGAATGACGGCGTGGGCCTGCTCCGATGGCCAGTGCTTCTTTGCAGTGGTATCCCAGTTCAGCGAGCCCTCTGGGGAACCCATGCGCCACTTGACTCCGGCGGCCGGAATCTTGCGCATCACCATGTAGCGGTCGCGGTAGTCGTTGCTGCCGATACCGCCGCGAGGCAGGAAGTTCGTGGAGGTGTAGTACGCATGAGGCTCCTCGCCGTGAAGGTCAACTACAAGATAGTTCGGCGGCGTGTTCGTGCTCCACGCCGTCACGCGGGCGCGGACGGCGTCGCCCCTCACCTTGTGGTCGGGCCAGCTTTGGTCTGCCCGCCAGAACATCCTGTTCTCGCCAAGGTTTTCGACGAGGCAATTCACAGCTCCGCCTGAAACGCCCTGGATGTTCTCGCCGCCGATTGACACCCAGTCGGCGTCGTTGTTCGTCGCCGCGCCCGTGCGGTTCGTCTCGATGTCGAGCGTGACGATGCCGGGCGCGCCGTCGAGAATGTACTTGATGGTGACGAGGCGGTTTGCGTTCTGGTGGAACGTGACCGAACCCTCCCGTATCGTCGGCGCAACGGCAAACGCCGCAGAGGAAGCTGCCGCAACTACGGCAAAGACAACGCTTGTTTTCATTTGGCCTTTCCTTTCCTGTTACCAAACAATGAGTATGACACCCGTTGACGGGAATGTGTTGATGTTCCTGCCGGCGGACACCTCGGACGAGCTTTCATGCTCCGTCTCGAAGTGCGCAGAGGCGTCCCCTGACGACACCACGCTGCTCGTCACATCCGACGCCCGCCCCGACGTGTCCCAGAAATCAGTTGTTTCGCCCACGGCATTCGCCGACGCGAGCGGCGCTGTGGCCATTGTCGCGGCAACCGCCGCAAGCGCGACGGCCGTTGCCTTTTTCGGTTTCATTGTCTGTTCTCCTTTGGGTTGGGTGGGTTGATTTTCCGAGACATCCTGGGCAGCTGAAGAGACAGAAGATTCCGAAGGACTTGGGACGTTGGACGAGAGACGGGAGCCGCCACCCTGATTCGCGGACTCGACGTCTTGGTTCGCGACCTCCACGCCGCGTAATCCACTTGCCGCTGCGTATACCAGCCCGGCGAATATCGCCATCGCCACCAGCACTGCGGCCACGCGGCGAAACGCGGCGAGAAACACCCATCGACGCTGTGGCTTGGCGTGCCGCTCGGCGACATCCGCCAGAAAGCCTTCGGCGAAACCATGAGGCAGACGACGCCGCGCCCTCGATTCGTTCATAGCCAGAAACCAGCGGCGGTGCTCGGCTCGCTCCGCGTCGAAAATCGCCCGACAGGCATCACAACGCGAAAGATGCAGATCGAGCGCCCGCTTGCGGCTTCCCGCAAGCGACTCGTCAAGCGCATCTTCCACGAGCGCACGTGCTTCCATGCAGTTCATGTGTCTGTTACGACTCCTTTCCATTAGATGCAGCCGGATCGCCAATCGTTTGCGCCAACTGCCGCCGCATCATCGCCTTTGCCTTGTGAAGCCGAAATTTCACAGTTCCCTCGGGGATGCCCACGACGCTTGCGATTTCCGGCACGGTCATGTCCTCAAAATACCTAAACACCGTGACGACGCGATACAGTGCCGGCAGACGCCCCATCGCCTCACGAATGGCCTGCGCGTCAGCCTTTGACGCAAGCATTTCAAACGGATCCGGCGACTCATCCGGTCTGTCTGGAACCTCGTCGGTGAACACCACCTTCTCGGAATTCCTCTTTCTAAGATCCATCCGCCAGAAATTGACGAGTATCGTATAAAGCCATGTATAGAGCGTTGAACCGCCTTGAAAAAGGTCTATGCGCTCTATCGCGCGCAACAAGGTGCGGCTTACGAGTTCTCGCGCGGCATCATCGTCCAGGCACAGGCGGACGGCAGCGTCGTACAGCCGGTCGCCATACTCGACAACCAGCCGTTTCGCACCCGAATTAGGGTCCGCCTTGATTTCCTCCCAGATTTCCATTGGGCCTTTGTTATTTAGATGCAGCCCACTGCTAAATCGTTTGCGTTATTCCCTCTGCTTAGAGCACACGCACTTCTCGCGGGAGACCGACTTGACCCTTGTATGCGTCTGTATGTGTTTTCTCATCTGTTGTATGTGTTTTCTCATCTGTTGGTCGAGCCGGAGAGACGGACTGCATGTAAAATGCCGTGCTTCCCCTGTGCTCAGCGGAAATATACCGCCATTACACTTGACATTTGCCGCCGAATGAGCACCTATTCGGCGGCAAAACAAGAAGAACTGGGCGGCAAAACAACGTCTTACACTTACGGGACAAACCCCTTCTGAGAGGGCATGCGCCGCAGGTATTCCGCGAAAAAGTAGTCATAAACCACATACCCGTCTTCGCGGCGATAGACTAGATCGGTGTTGACGAGGTTGGGCAATGCCGAGCGCACCGAAGACGCAGAGGCCAGTCCGTGCCGCGCGAGAAACGCCCCGGCTGTTATCTCAGGCACGACTCTTTCCGATGCAATGGCCAGCAGAATCGATTTGCCGACTTCGGTCTGCGCCTGGAAAAGATCGTGGAATGTAAGCGCCCTGTCGTCCACAATGCCATCAACCGCATTCTCGACATCTCTCTCCGATGCAAAGTCGCCTCCTTCGCTCCATATCCTGTTCAAGACGCTCTGCACATACCACGTCACACCGTCGAACTGCCTGTAAAGGGAGTCAAAGGCATCCTCGGAGATGCCCCGATCGGCGGCATCGAAGAACCCCTTGGCAAAGGCAAAGTAGGAATCCGGCGATATGACGCCAAGCGACAAGATGTCCGTCGACTGATAGAACGGATGCCGCGGAGACGTGAACATCTCGCCCATGATGTGGTGGCGCGAACCAGAGAAGATGAAATTCGCGTTCTGCATGAACTGGATGCGGCTGCGCAAAAGCGCCTCAGTCCCGGTCTCGGGGTATTCCAGTATCTGCTGGAATTCGTCGATTGCCACGACGACGCGGCGGTCTTTTGAGGCGATGTAGTCGAAGACCCCGTTCAATGTCGACTCCTCCGCACCCCTGTCGATGGCAAGCGAGAAAGTAGCACCGCCATTGCCGTCCGCAGTAACCGTCGGACGGACGGACTTGAAGAACTTCCCAATCGCGGCAAGCGCCTTGTCAGCCGCGCTGTCAAGCGCGCCTATCACCGCGTTGGCAAGCGCCTGTGTGAACTCTTCGAGATTTCTGGTGGAGTATATGTCGAGATAAACTGTCGCATACTCGGAAGGCAGCGAGTGGAACACATTGCGCACTAGTCCAGTCTTCCCGTAGCGACGCGGAGCCATGAGCGTAACATTGCGCTCATTTGTCAGCGCAGATACGACTTTCGACGTCTCGCGCACCCTGTCGCAGAAGTATTCCGGCCCGCGATAACCGCTGGTTAAGAATGGATTATTTGGCTTCACGATGAGAATTATACCACAAAACCCCTCATGGCGTAAAGTACGTCACGAATTTTACGCCATGAGCTGCGGCGGATCACTATTTCTTGTCCCAGTCAGGATACACAAGCCCCGGGAAGTCCAGCAGTATCACGCGGCAACCAAAGCATCCGTCGCTGGGAAGGCTCGTAAAGCGATAGCCGCAGCGGAAGTGCGTGTAGTCGTTTACAATAAGGTTACGTTTGTTGTATCATAAAAGCGTCTTACCGCGCAGTATTTATGGGCACCAGGGCGAAGCCGTCGGCTATGACCAGTCCGTGGGACTTGGCCGCCACGAGCCTGAGCGTCGCGCCGGGCTGCAGGTCGAACTCGCCGATTCTGGCCCACTCGCCGCAGTCTGTGGCCTGGTTGAAGGCGAACGAGGCGGTCCTGCCGCCCGACTCCAGAACGAACTCCGTCGCCGAGTCGGCGGAGACGGACCAGCAGTAGGGAACCTTTCCCATGAGCACGTAGCGCCCTGCGCGGCCGACTGGCAGGCGGTACACCGCGTCGCCGAGCGTGTTCGTGCCGCCCGACTGCCGCAGATAGTGCGACTTGTTCCCGACCTGGCCGCCGTTGCAGTTGAAGCTCGACACCCAGCCGGTCCCGAAAGTCGTGTCGGCATCCTCGTCGTCGACTATCCGCCACGAGGCGCGGGACGGATCCGGGTTGCCCGGGAAGTCGCCGCCCAGCCTGCGCTGCAGCTCGCGGACGCGCCCGCCCTCGTAGACGCCGCG